>JBJETY010000068.1:0-4269 GCA_051883555.1 Christensenellales bacterium
CTAAATATATAGGTTCGCCGATGTATAAGAAATTACGTCTGAAAGCTTTGTGCATTCTATAATACATCATAGGCAAAATCGGTACTTTTGCTTTAATAGCAAACCTTGCGGCCCCCTGTTTAAAGTCGCCCATATCTTCTGTACCCTTTTTATTTCTCGTACCTTCGGGATATAAAGCAAGCTTTTTATTATCTTTCAAAACTTTAAGCACTTCTTTGAATGCTGCTAAATCAGCCTCGCCGCGATGAACGGGTATTGCGCCGACTTTTCTCAAAAACCAATTTCCGATTTTACTTTTAAAAGCTTCGGCTTTTGCTAAAACGTGAAGTTCCTTTTTATAAAGCTTTACGGCAGGAATAAGCGTATCCGGCACAGCGTAGTGATTGCAAATACAAATTGCCCCTTCAACTTTATCAAAGTTTTCTTTATTGACTACCTTTGTCGGATAAATCATCGTTATAGGTCCGAAGACAAATCTCATAAATCTATAAAAAGACATAATTTACTCTCCAAAATTATAATTTAGCGATGATGAAATCGGCTACTTCATCTATCGTCATATCCGAACTGTCTACAAAAACAGCGTCGTCTGCTTGTTTAAGCGGTGCAAAATCGCGATGCGAATCGTTATAATCGCGTTGCTTGATTTCTTCAAGAATAACGTTGAAATCCGCTTCCTGACCGGCATTTTTCAAATCAATTAATCTGCGTCTCGCTCTTTCCTCCGGCGTCGCCGTCAGAAAAAATTTATACGGAGTGTCCGGCAAAACATACGTGCCAATATCCCTGCCGTCTAAAACAACGTCGTGATTTGCCGCAAACGTTCTTTGAAGTTCCACCATTTTTATTCTTACACACGGATGTTTGGAAACGTCGCTCGCCGCTTTGCTTACGTGATTCTCTCGAAGTTTGGAGGTTACGTCCTCTCCGCAAACGGAAATATGTTGAACGCCGTCGACGTACGTTATATCCATTGCAACCGTTTTTAAAATTTCCGAAACAGCACCTTCGTCGTTAACGTCGACGCCCGATTTTATACACCATACGGCAATTGCTCTGTACATCGCTCCCGTATCCAGATAAATATATCCTTTTTTCTTTGCAATAAGTTTTGCAATTGTGCTCTTTCCCGCTCCTGCCGGACCGTCGATTGCAATATTTATCATAACCGTTCTCCTTAAATTGCGTTATTCGTTGTGACTATTATTCGGTAGTTCTTTTATGCCTATCTAAAACATAAAACTTATGCTAATGCTTAGATTAAAAACTACTAACACTATAAATCACTCTAACATTATAATTTATTTACCGAGAGTAGTCAATAAAATAAAGTTTAGGTTTAGTTATTCAGACGCTTTCACTCCTGCCACATATCCAGTCGAAAAAGCAATCTGAAGATTGAATCCGCCCGTCAATGCGTCGACGTCAACGGTTTCCCCCACAAAAAACAAACCTTTATATTTTCTGCTTTCCATTTGAGGCGTCAATTCATTGACGCTTATGCCGCCGCTCGTAACGATTGCCTGCTCGAACGGCGCCAAAGACAATACGTCGAATTCAAGTCCTTTCAAAACTTTAACAAGAATGCTTCTGTCGTTTTTTGTCACCTGCGACGTAGGTTTTTCTCCGCTTAGAGAGCATCTTTTAAGGACGTACTTTACCAACCTTTCTGGCAATAAGGACCTGACAACCGATTTCAAAACTTTTCTGTCAGGGTCGTTTAATTCACGCTGCATTCTGGCATCCAACGTATCGGCAGATAAAGCAGGTTTAAAATCAATTTTAATTTTAACGTCATTCTTTCTGTTTATATACGAAGATACGGTAAGCGCAATCGGACCTGACAGACCGTTTGCCGTAAACAACATTTCGCCGAATTCTTTTCGCAACTCCTTTCCGTTTTCGTAAGCGGAAATTTCAACGTTTTTGAGCGTTATACCTTCGATTTCTTTGACGGACTGTTTCGTAATAATCGGGCAAAGCGCTTGTTTAGGTTCGATAAAATTCAAGCCGAAAGTCTTTGCAAACTTGTAGCCGTCTCCCGTCGAACCTGTAGACGGATAACTCTTTCCGCCGGTTGCAACGATAACCTTATCTGCATCATACTCATCGACGTCGGTAAATATTTTAAAATTATTGTCGCAACCTTTAACTGCCGTTACGGTACAATTTAAAACAATTTTTACTCCATACTCCTTCATAGCTTTTTCGAGAGCTTTAATTATATCGCTCGATTTGTCCGATTCGGGGAAAACTCTGTTTCCTCTTTCGATTTTAAGAGGCAAATAATTCTGAAAGAAATCAAAAGTATCGTATGGAGAAAATTTATTTATAGCAGAAAATAAAAATTTTTCGTTTGAAACGACGTTGTTTAAAAACTCTTCAGGCGAACAAAAATTAAGGACGTTGCAACGCCCTTTACCGGTAATATATATTTTTTTGCCGAGCTTATCGTTTTTTTCTAAGAGCGTAACGTCCGCACCGCGTTTAGCGGCTGCAATTGCACTCATCATTCCCGAAGCGCCGCCACCGATTACGACAATTTTCATAAATCGAATTTCTCCTTATCGAGCAATTCGACGACTTCGTATTCCGTCTGATAAGTTTTTATAGGAACTATCGTAATATATCCTTTATCCGACATGCTTACGTCGTCAAAATCAGTACTTTCTTCTTTCGAAACGGATTCTCCGTAAAGGTGATAAATTTCGCCTTCTCCGCCTTTGCCGTTTGCCGGAAGATATTTATCGTTATATTCTCTGACGCCAATCGGACAGACTAAAACACCTTTTAATTTATCTTTTGACGGAATATTGACGTTAAGAGTTACGTCCTTTTTGCAATATTTAAGCAATTTCTCAAAATTTTTAACAACAAAACGAACGGCAACACCGTAATCGCCGTCAGATTCTTTAAATGAAAATGCAATGGACTTGCGTTTGCAAATAGTGCCTTCAATCGCGGCGTTTGTCGTTCCCGAATAAAGATAGTCAGTGCCCACGTTCAACACGTTGTTTATTCCCGAAATTACCACTTCAGCTTCGGGACAAATAACAAACAGACCGAAACGCACGCAATCGATAGGCGTGCCGTTGAGAGAATATACCTTTACCCCTTCGACAAGGTCGTAACTTACGTATGTAAAATCGTTTACAAAGGTTATAGAATGAGCAGCACCGGATTTTTCAACTTTTGGAGCGACAACGGTCACGTCGTAACCCGCCTCCTTTAATCCTTTTGCCAATTCCAAAATTCCGGTTGCCTGATAACCGTCGTCGTTTGTAAGTAAAATTTTCATAAACACCTTTCCGTTTAAAGTAGCAATTTTAATTATAGCGACTTTATATATTCAATTTCTTTATCGTTTAAAAAGCGGTATTTTCCACGACTCAGACCGCCCAATCTTAAATTGCCGATTGAAACTCTCTTCAAAAAAACAACGTTTTTTTCCACAGCGGAAAACATACGGCGTATCTCTCTGTTCTTTCCTTCGAATATAGTAACTTCGAGCCTGGTAAGACCGTTTTCAAAACCCGTAACTTTAACTTTAGCTCTTCCGAACTTTTCGCCGTCGATTGTAACGCCTTTTCTGATAATGGCTAAATCGCTTTCAACAATTTCGCCTTCTATTTTTACGATATAATTTTTCGGAATTTCGCTAGAAGGATGAGTCAACTTCTGAGCAAGCTCGCCGTCGTTGGTCAGCAAAAGCAGTCCTTCGCTGTCATAGTCGAGTCTGCCGACGGGAAACAACCGCTTTTTTAAATCAATAAAATCAAAAACCGTTTTTCTGCCCAAATCGTCGCTAACCGTTGTAACGCAACCCTTAGGCTTGTTAAACATTATGTAAGTCAACTCCTTTACGGGAGTGACTTTTCTTTTATCGACAGTCACGGTATCGTTGTCTTCATTGACCATTGTTCCGAGTTCCGTAACCTTTTTTGAATTTATAGCAACTCTGCCCTCCGAAATAAGCTCGTCTGCCTTTCTGCGTGAACAGACTCCGCTGTCGGCAAGATATTTGTTTAATCTGATCATTTGTCACCTTTCAGTTAAAATCGAATATTGATTTTTTCTCTACTCCGTTTATAGTATACAATTTTGTGCTAAAAATCAAGTGATTGCCGTCATAAACCTTTACCGTACCGCATTCCGTACCGCTTTTAAAAGGAGCGGTTAAATCGTACTTTTCAATTTTTACGTCAAACTTTTCGCCGTCGGACATAGGATATAAAATGCTTTCGGCGGTGGCAGAAACAGTTGCCGACT
>JBJETY010000069.1:0-26833 GCA_051883555.1 Christensenellales bacterium
TAAGTTCCGTATCGAACGGCTTGTCGTCGTTTTTATTGTCAGGGTAGCGGAGATAATACCAGCTGCTGCAAACGAAGGTATCCAGAGTGTCCGGGTCGCGACGAGCAGGACGTCCGCACACAGGGCAGGTGGTATTCATAAATTCTTCGCTCTTTAAAAGAGGAGATTTTCCGTCAGGCGTAAAATCGACGTTATACGGAAGTTTTACAGGTAAATCTTTTTCCGGAACGGGTACGATTCCGCAATGGTCGCAATATACGACAGGGATAGGAGCGCCCCAATATCTTTGACGGGAAACGAGCCAGTCGCGCAATCTGTAATTGGTTTTGAGTTGACCTTTTCCTACTTTTTCAAGTTTTGCCGTAATAGCTTTTATGGCGTCGGCGCTTTTCATTCCGCTGAATTCTTCGCTGTCGACCAGAACGCCTTTTTCGCAGTAAGGCAAATCGTCAGGCGAGCCGTCGGCGCTCTTTATGACTCTCTTTATAGGGAGATTATATTTCGTTGCAAACGCAAAGTCTCTTTCGTCGTGCGACGGAACGCCCATAACGGCGCCCGTGCCGTAGGTGGAGAGAACGTAATCGGCAATAAGGATAGGAACTTTTTTGCCGTTAACCGGATTTATTGCATAAGCCCCGGTAAGAACGCCGCTTTTTTCACGGGTGGTTGACAGTCTGTCGATTTCCGTAGCCTTTGAACATTCGAGTTTATAATTTTCGACGGCTTCCTTATTTTCTTTTGTCGTAATTTTGTCGACAAGCGGATGTTCGGGGGCTAAAACTACGTAGCTTACGCCGTAGATAGTGTCTGCCCTTGTAGTAAACACTTTAAATTTGTCGCCGTCTTCCGTTTCGAATTCGATTTCACTGCCGAAAGATTTACCTATCCAGTTTTTCTGCATAAGTTTTGTTTTTTCCGGCCAGTCGAGTTTGTTGAGACCTTCGAGAAGCTGTTCGCTGTAATCGGTGATTTTGAAAAACCATTGAGTAAGGTTTTTTCTGATGACGGTCGAGCCGCATCTTTCGCATGCTCCGTCGACAACCTGTTCGTTGGCGAGAACGGTGTTACATGACGGACACCAGTTTACGGGAGCTTCCTTTCTGTAAGCAAGTCCGTGTTTATAGAGTTGAAGGAAAATCCATTGAGTCCATTTATAATAGTCGGGCATGCACGTTTTGATTTCATAGTCCCAGTCGAACGTTGCGCCCATGGCTTTTAATTGTTGTTCCATGGTAGCTATGTTTTTAAGAGTGCTGTCCTCAGGGTGAATGCCCGTTTTTATGGCATAGTTTTCTGCAGGCAGACCGAAAGCGTCGAAGCCCATAGGTTGGAAAACTTCGTATCCTTGCATACGCATAAATCTTGCATAGCTGTCGGCAGGTCCGTAGTTAAACCAATGTCCTGCGTGAAGTTTTGCGCCCGACGGGTAAGAAAACATTTCGAGAACGTAATATTTTTTGTCGATGCGTGATTTGTCAAAGCTGTAAAGTTTTGAGTCAGCCCATTTTTGTTGCCACTTTTTTTCAATAGTTTTATAATCCATATTATCTACTCCGAATAACTTATAATATAATAATACCTAATAAAAGCGTTGTCAAATATTTAGTTCGAATTGCAGATTTTGTAAAGTCAATCGGAAAACAATTTAAAAATCAGGCTGTTTTACCATATATTTTTGCTTGCACAATTAAACCGTTTATAATAAACTTGTCATATGAATTGTCCGCTTTATAACGTAATTAAAGAAAAAGCAAACGCAAATCTGAAAAGATTCTTTATGCCGTCGCATGCAGGCGAAAATATTTTTCCGCTTTACGAAAGCGCTAAATACGATTTTACCGAACTTGATTTTTCCGACAACCTTTTAAATCCGACGGGCGTTATCAAAGAAGCGGAAACGCTTTTGGCTAAAAGCTACGGAGCGGCGGACAGCCTTATTTTTACTTGCGGAGCTACAAGCGCTATAAGAGTAGGTTTAAGAACTCTTCGCGACGAATGCGAAAGCATTTTAGTCGACGGCTTCTCTCATAAAAGCGTGTTCGAAGCGGTAAGAAATTTTTCCTACAAAGCCGACGTTTTGCATAGGAAGTACGATGCGGAAGGTTTTCCGTTAAGGTTAACGGCGGACGACGTCGAACGGGCTTTTTCAAAACGTCGATACGACGCTTTAGCGGTGACAAGCCCCGACTATTTCGGGAACGTACTCGATCTAGAGAGCATAGCAAAAGTTTGCCATAGTCGCGGCGCAAAACTTTTTGTGGACGAATCGCAGGGCGCGCATTTTGCGTTTTCGGAATCGTTACCTCAGGCGGCTATAAATTTTGCCGATATCGTTGTCGACAGCTTGCATAAAACTATGCCCGTATACGGCGGCGGAGCGGTGTTGCACGTAAAGGGAGACGGAAGCCTTGCCAGACTTTACAGAGCGAAGATGAATACGTCGAGCCCTAGTTATATCGTTATGGCAAGCATAGATTATGCAAGAGCCTTTTACGAAGAGTGCGGAAAAGAAAAATTTGAAGAATTAAAACGAAAGGTCGACGAAATAAAGTTGACGTTAAAGGGAAGAATAAAAGACAGCGACGACTTTTCACGGCTTGTGGTAAAAGCGAATGCGTCCGAGCTTGAAAAAGCGGGTTATTATCCCGAGATGACGTGGGGCGAGTATTGCGTTTTTATATTGAATTTCCAAAACGTGAAATGGATTGACGGTCTGAACGAAAAGATAAAAACTCAGCATAAATTCGGCGAGCCTTTTGACGGCAATGCGTTGAACGCTCTTAAACGCTTTGACAGAGTGGTTAGCGCTGAAGGGAAAAAGGAGTTTGTAAATTTACCGCAAGCTATCGGTAAAGTTTGTGTGGTTGACGTAGGTTGTTATCCTCCGGGCGTTCCGATTTTATTCGAAGGCGAAAGGATAACGGAAGAAAAAATTGAATTTTTAAAGAATAAAAACGCGTTTAATCTTGTTAAAGATAAAATATGTGTTATAATTGACTAAACGGAGAGAGCTATGCAAGGAAAGATGGTAACGTTTGAAGGTTGTGACGGCGTAGGAAAAAGCACGCAACTCAAACTATTAAAAGAGTATATGGAAAAAACGGGGCAGGAAGCAGTTTTTGTCCGCGAACCCGGCGGAACAAAGATTTCCGAGCAGATACGCTCAGTTATTATGGACGTCGACAACTTTGAAATGACTGCCAAAACAGAAACGCTTTTGTATGCCGCAAGTCGCGCGCAGTTGGTAGAACAGATTATACGTCCTGCTTTAAACGAAGGAAAACTTGTAATTTGCGACAGATTTATCGATTCTTCGATTGCCTATCAGGGCGGCGGTAGAAATATCGACGTAAACGTTGTGAGAGCGATTTCAAATTTTGCTACCGATAATCTAAAAATCGACCTTACGGTGTTTATCGACCTTTCGCCTACCGACGCTTTCAGAACGGTCAAAAAGGAAGACCGTCTCGAAGCGGAAAACAGCGATTTCCATTCAAGAGTATATAAAGCTTATATAGACGAAGCGGAGCGAGAACCGGATAGAATTGTCAGAATCACGCCGTGCGTCGATAAAAAGGAAACTCATGAAAAGATTCTTGACGTTCTGAGAAACAGAGGAATTATACTTTGATTTACAATGCTTTGAAAAACAGCCGTGCGTTTAAACTTTTTTTAAATGACGTAAAAAAGGGTTTGACGCACGCTTATATTATATCCACGACGGATGAAGATATTTTGCCCGATTTTTTCCGTCTTGTGGCATGCGCCGTATTTTGTGAGAAATCGGAAGCCTGTCTTGAATGCGTCGAGTGTAAAAAAATCATAAATATGGTCAATCCCGACGTAGTGGAAATAAATTTAGAAAAAGCCAAAATAAAGGTGGACGCAATAAAAGATTTAGTTTCGTCCGCCGTTATAAAGCCGGTCAACGGCGTCAATAAATTGTATTATATAAACTGTGCCGACCTTATGACGAGAGAGGCGCAAAACAAGTTGTTGAAGACTTTGGAAGAGCCGCCCGAAGGAGTTATCATTTTTTTGGGGACGGCAAACACGTCGGCGATTTTGGATACCGTAAAATCCAGATGCCGCACGGTGCCTATAGACCGTTTTGATTTTGAAACGGTATACCGCGAAATGTTGGAATTGACGGGCGACGAAAGTTTGTCGGCGATAGCGGCGTCGTGCAGCGAAGGTAAACTTTCGCAGGCGGAAAAAATTGCAACAAATCCCGATTATATTGCAAGTTTCAATCTTGCAATAGATATGTTGCTTAAAGTAAAGAGATCGTCTGACGTATTGGGATTTATGTCGTCCGACGGCGTTAAGAAGGAAATAGAAAACGGACTCGAACAATTTTTCACGGTTTTATCCGTGTTGCTAAGAGACGTTCTTATGTTGAATTTTGACGACGAACTGATTTTGTCGAAACACGTTTTAACGAAAATAGTGCCGTTGAAGTCGGAAATATCCGTTCGAGCCGCAGGGAAATGCCTTTTTGAAATAAACAAGGCAAAGGCAAAACTTAAACAAAACATACCGAAAGAAGTAGTGCTTGAAAGACTTCTTTTTACGATATTGGAGGTAAAATACAAATGTCGCTGATTGTTGGCGTAAAATTTAAAAATTCGGCGAAAGTTTATTATTTCGGTCCGGAAGGCATAGAATTTAACGAAGGAGACGGAGTTATAGTCGAAACGGCAAGGGGCGTTGAATACGGCGTCGTGGCAGTGCCGAATAAGGAAGTCGACGAAAAAGAAATCGTTTCTCCTCTTAAACCGGTTATGCGTAAGGCTACGCAAAAAGATTTGGAGCAAGTTAAAAAGAACGAAGAAGATAAGGTCAAAGCGCTTGAAGTCATAAGCGAGAAGGCGGCGAAACTTAATCTTAATATGAAGCTTGTCGACGCCGAGTATACTTTTGACCGTCATAAACTTATCTTTTATTTCACGTCGTCGGGCAGAGTAGATTTCCGCGAATTGGTAAGAGAGCTTGCCGCCGTGTTTAAAGTCAGAATCGAATTAAGACAGATTTACGAACGCGACGACATAAAGATGAGAGGCGGACTTGCTGTTTGCGGCAGACCGTGTTGTTGTACGACGCATTTGCAGGACTTTGAGAAAGTGACGATAAAGATGGCAAAAATTCAGGGGCTTTCACTCAATCCGCAAAAGATAAACGGTTGTTGCGGCAGACTCATGTGTTGTTTGAAATACGAAAACGAATATTACACCGAAGTGTTTAAGCAGATGCCGAAGATCGGTTCGGAAATAAAAACCAAAGACGGCAGAGGCGTGGTAGAATCGAACGATTTAATTCGTCAGACGGTAACGGCAAAGGTGCAATTAAAAGACGGTTCGATTGAACGCAGAACGTATAAGTTGGGCGAAATCGGAATAACCGCAAGACAGAACGCAAACGAAATCGACGATTCCGCCGATGATAAAGAAAATTAAATTTGCAATAAAAATGTTTACAATAAAAAGTAAATATGATAAAATTTAGTTATTAAATTTAAAGGAGATAAACTATGCCGAGAGTTATAAAAGACGGTTGTATCAGCTGCGGAGCTTGTGCAGACACTTGCCCTGTAGGAGCTATTTCGGAAGGTGACGGAAAATACGTCGTCAATCCGGAAGAATGTATCGACTGCGGAGCTTGCGAAGACGGATGCCCGCAAAGCGTTATAGTTGAAGAATAATTATCAAAAGAAAAAGGACGGCTACGCGCTGTTCTATAAAGTTTTTCAACGAGTTAAAAGATAACGGGAAACCGTTATCTTTTTTTTGTTTTAATATAAGTTTTGCGTAGGTCGTTAAATTTGCCGATGCTATGAGATTTTACGACTTATCGGAATTTATTTAATTATCGCAAAACGGTTTTATACGGACGTCGGTTTTATAGTATCTTTAAGTGTTCGTTAAATTTTGATTCTGCAAATTGTTTACGTATGTTTAAGCGACTTTAAAATTTTGTCTACAATGCAACCGTCTATAAAATTCTACTGCCGACTATTATAAAAATTTAAGTAAAATTTTCAAATAGAATTTATAGGTGAGACGATTTAAGGTTTAACCGGGATTTATCGATTGATTGTTAAGGCTAAGTTAAATATAGCCGTAAGGAGGGAAGAAAAAATATCTGCCGAAAGGACATAAACGAAAGTTTTTAAAAAATGGTCAAATGGCCAAAACAATCGTACGACTTGTCAGAACGCTTGCCGAAAAAAATCAATATAATTATAATCTAACTGGTTACTAATTAACGTTTAGTAACTTTTTTTATTATATTTTTGCAGATTAAAAGAAAAAAATAATCGAGAAAAAGATTAACCGAATCTGAATACGTATCGATAAATGCGGACTTGAAAAACGTAAGACCGATAAAGATGCGTAAGACGAATATAGATACTTAAGAAAAATTCAGCGATAGACGATTTATTCGGAGGGTATATGAAGAGAAAAATTTTTATCGTAACATTGATATTTATTACGATTCTGAGTTTAAGCCTAGTGCTTGTCGCGTGCAACCGTGATACGACTAATAAGGGTAACGGCACAGGGACAGGAAGCGGAACGGAAGTCGAAACGCCGCATTCGCACAGTTTTTCGTCCGACTGGTCGCAAGACGGAACGGCGCACTGGCATAAATGTCAGGGTTGTGACGAGATAGCCGACAGAGCGGAGCATTCGCTTGATTGGGTTATCGAGTATGAACCGAGTTACGTTTCAAGCGGCAGCAAAAAGCAGGTTTGTTCCGTATGCGGTTGGGAGAGCGAGTCTGTTGAAATTGAAAAATTAGCTCAGGAAACGCCGGTTTATTCAGTGCCGACGGGACTTGTCGCAAAATGCGGACAGACGCTCGGCGACGTTGAGTTGCCTGACGGATTTACGTTTGAAAGCGATATTTTAACGTCCGTAGGTCCTGCGGGAAACAACGTGTTTAAGGTAAGCTATACGGTACCGGGCGACGAAGAAAGAAGATACAAAACGGTTACGGGAATAGAAGTTACCGTTGCCGTTTCAAAAAATGCGGCAACGCTTACGTGCGATTGGTCGAACGTTTTATACAAATCTTATACAGGGACGGCAATAACGGCGCCGACTTACGATAAAACGGGCGACGGCACGGTTGACGTCGAGTGGTATGAGTTCGACGGTTCGTCGTACGTTTTAATGGCTGCCGCGCCTATAAACGCAGGCGATTATAAAGTAAAAATCATACTGTCTGAAACGGAGACGTATCTCGGTGCGCAAAGCGAGCGCAGCTTCAGTATCTCGAAGGCAGACGGAGTAGTTACGATAAACGAAAATATCGACAAACAATATACGGGCTCTCCGTTTGAAATTCTGTCAAGCGAATACAGCGTTTCAAACAGCAGCTATACAATCGAATATAAGGTGCGTTCCGCTTCGGATTCCACGTATTCAGCAACCGCGCCGACAGCCGTCGGAGAATACACCGTAAGAATCAATGCTTCGGAAGACGGAAACTACAGAGCCAAAACGGCTTTGAGAAATTTCGAAATCACAAAACAACAAACGACGATAACGGCAGTTCCGTCGCAAAGCGGAACAAACTACGTCGGACAGTCCCTTTCAAGCGTCGTTTTGTCGGGCGGAGCGGCTTCCGTTTCCGGTACGTTCAGCTGGACGAACGACTCGGAAAAGATAACGAGCGTAAGCGGAAGTTACGGCGTAACGTTTACGCCTGACGACGCGGCAACGTATCTGCCGTCAACCGGTTACGTTGTTGTAAACGCAACGCAGTTGACCATTGAAGTAAACTGCGGCGAAAACGGAACGGCAAATCAGACGGGAACGATAAACGTAAATTACGGTGACGATTATACCGTATCGTTTACGCCTGATACGGGTTATACGATAGACGCGCTTACGGTAGACGGCGTAAATAAACTTGCCGCACAGAGTTACGCTTTTAATAACGTTACGGAAAATCATTCTCTTGCCGTAACTTTTAAAGTCGCAGCTGAAAAATATAACCTGGCTCTTACCGTAACGAACGGCTCGCAAGGCACGGTAAAAGTCGACGGTACGACCACGAGCGGATTTTTAGCCACGGAATACGCATACGGCTCGCACAGTTTGTCGGTATCGATAACGAACAATTCGTATGAAATCAAATCGATAAAGATTGCCGGCGTCGAACAATTAGGGAAATACACGGCGTCGTATAGCGGTTCGTTTATGCTCTATGCAGATATGACGGTAAGCGTTGAAATCGGTTTGAAGGTTTGCTCTGTTACGATAAGCAAATCTGCTTACAGTGCTAATTATCCAGATTCCGTAAATCATATTACAGTAGCCGAAAATATAAGTTACGAATATACGACGACCTACGATCTGGCTTTTTCTCTCGACGCGGGCTACACGCTGGCTGAAGTAAGAGTTTTCGGAAATGCTTTAAGTTCGACTGAACTTGCAACGGCTATGTCCGGCGGAAAAATAGTTTTGCCTGAGACAAATAGTTCAAGCGGAACGGTATCGATTAAAGTTATGCCGATAAAAACTACTATAACTATTACGAAAAGCTATCTCGACGACGACGCAAAAAGCGATTACGATCAATTTATTACGTCGAAAAACACCTTTGAGCAATATTATACGGGAACGGATTACGTATGGATTGGCTTAAACTATGGCAGAAAGGTTCATATCTATAAAGACGGCGATACGTCGATAGACCTTTATTCGACTTTCTTGGATGATAGAAGCGAAAGCAATACAAGCATCACCGAGTATCTCGTTTTAAATTTCGATAAAGTCGACGTGTCTTATGAATTTGTGTTTTATACCGAATACGTTACCTATACGTTTGCGGGCGAAAACGTTGAATACAGAAACTATTACGATTATGGCAGCGGAACGCCGTATCCTTCAACGTTAACCGTAATTAAATACACGGCTCAGGCGATAGGCATTGTGCCGAAGGAAGGATATAATTTAGTCGGCTTAAAAGTAAACGGCGTATCAAAAGTTTTAAATGGCGGTAGCTACGAAATTAACGCTGTGGACAACGCTGCAAATTTAACGTTCGAGGCAGCCGTGCAACGCATAACTTATACGTATACGATTTCAAATTATAAGTCGGAATATTTCACGACGTTTAAAATATACGGCAAACCGACCGCCGACGGCGCTCTTACCGAAAAGGTCGGCGTTGTAGACGCCGTAAACAACACCATTACGTTTACTTTCGATTGGCACGAATACGTCGGTAAAGCCGAGATAACGTTTGTCGGCAAATATAAAGCTATGTCTTACGTGTATATTTGCGGTTATCTGTTTAACAGCGGTAATCAGTCGTACGAATTGAGCACCAGAATGGATGGAAACGTTAACACTGAAATCAGCGCTTCGGTTCAGATTTTCTCAACGTCTGTGTATTTAAATCCGAACTCGAGTATCGCTATACTTAATTTGCAATATTCTTATGACGACGGCGCGACGTGGAATGACGGACCGCTTCCGAGTTACGTTGAATTCGGCACTTCTTTGAAATTAAGAATCAAGGTTACGGGCGGTTGCAAAGCTCTTAAGCTTTTAGACGGAAACAACGGAAACGCCTTGCTTGCTTCGGCAGATTCCGAAGGACTTATAGAGTATAATATAGCAAGCGTTGAAAAAACGATATATTACGGCGTAACGTGGGAATACGAAACGCACACTACGGATTTTGTCGTAAAATTTTACGATAAGGTTACGGATACGACAACCACTCTTGCGGCAAACGAAGTTGAAACCTACCTCGATATGTCGGACGGTTACAACATCTGCTTTGACGGCGAAGACGCAGATACCGACCCTGATATGTCGGTAACGAGAGCAAGCAACGTCGAAGATATAAGAGCAATTGTACTTAATACGGGTTATTACGTAGTTTCGGCAACGTACGGCGGAGAAGACCTTGGCGAATCGGTTAAAGCTGGCGAGAAATTTGCACTTGATTTCTTATCCGACCATATAGGCGAAAACGGCGTAGTCGTCGTGATAGCGCAAGGCGACGTTTATAAAACGATTCTTACTTGCACAAACGAAGATATGACTATGAACAGCGGCGAGCATACGTCCGTTACGCGTTTTATGTCGGACGTTGCGTTGGTGGACGACGTTTCCGTTACGTTCAACGTCCCTGCGGGATATAAGGTAAGTAATATTATTTACACGTATAAAAAGGCGGGAGCGGAAGAATCGGAAATATATTATCTTCCTTACGGAACTTCGGAGCTCGACTCGGCAATAGCAAGCGGCATCACTTTTGCAGACGTTTCTTCCGATATAAACGTCGTAGTTACGCTTGCCGAATCTGCTGTGACCAATATCTCTTCCGTGGACGGATTTAAAGCGATAGCTTCCAATCCTGACGGTAATTATCGTTTGTTGAACGATATCGATATGTCGGGAGTCGACGCTTATCTCGGCACGGAGTTTACGGGAATTTTAGACGGACAAGGTTATAAACTTTATAACGTAACGACAAGCAATGCGATTTTCGGATACGGACGTTCGTACGGCGGTACGCTCATAAACGTAAATTTTGAAGAAGTTGAAAGTTCGTCGACGGTTTCCGCAGTATTATTCCGCAACCTTATTTACGGAACGCTCGATACGGTTACCTTAAAATCGAAAGGCGGTAGCGAAATCGATTGTTACTCTCCGCTTGTGTATACTGTAACGTCAAGTTTGATTAAAAATTGTAGCTTTACCGGAAACCTTTCGGGCAATGCAGTTTCGGGATTGGTATATCAGTCCGTTCAGACGTCTTTTGACGGTTGCAGAATAAAAGCGATAGTGACGGAAGAAAAGACTTCGCAAGGAGCATTCGTGTTCGGCGGTATGGTTGCCGACGCAACGCTTCACGGATATATAGGCAGCGGTTCCATGCTCGACCATGCGCAAGGTTACGTTGTAAATTGCCATTCGGATATTAATTATACGATAAATTATGCGGACGGCATAGCAGGATTGGGATGGAGTTATGCCGGCGGATTGTTTGCCAATTTCAAGGCGAGAAAAGGTAGCGTAGTATCCGATTGTTCTGCAATAGGCGATATAACTATAAATTACGCTTTGGTCGACCAGTTCGTGAATGCTGCCATCGGCGGTTTTGCAGGCATGTTCATCGGCGAGGCTACGAATTGTATGGCTGACGTAAATATCTTCTGCAGACAAAACAGAGGTTCGTTTATCGGCGGATTTATCGGATATACGGACAATTATGCGTCGCTTACAAATTGCGTATCTTTAAGTGACGTAACTTATAATATGAATGTATCTTTAGCGGCATTGGGCGGTTTTGTAGGCTATATAGGAAACGTGGAAAGCAAAGTAAATAATTGTCTTTCGCTTGGTACGATAACCGTAAATCTGCTCGAAGGTGTAAGTTCCGGAACGGTTGCGGCTATGGGAACTATGTTTGCGCAAAACAATTCGGGCGTAGGATTTAGCGGCAACGCTTCGTATTGCACAATCAACGTCGCAGCATCTATTACGGTAGACAGCGTCGACAGCACGGTTACCAATTCGGCGGATAAAGAAACGGCGATAGCCGTAGCTACGACGAGTTGGTCGGATTTATGGACAATCAACGCCGTAGCAGGAACGGTCGTGTTGAAATCGCACGTAGCCGCATGGTCGTAAACCGATTATGTAAAGAAAACGCAACGCATTATAAATTGTTTTCGATAAAGTAATGCGACTTTATGCAAAGCGGTTAAAAAACAAGAAAATTTAACGCAACGTCAGATTTGACGATATAATTTGCGTTAGACAAATTAACAAACTTTTTCGGGAAAAAATCAGTCGGCAATTGTAGCCGACTGATTTTTAATATTTTTTAATTCTTATTTATTTTTAAAACGCTTTAAACGTCATATCTAAGGCGCGCTATTTTTAATGCGAATTAAAACTATTATGCTTTTTGTGTGCTGAACGTTGCTTTATGCGTTTTGTATTTTAAATATTATTTTCGTTTTATAAAAAGGAAAAGCAAAGCGTTTAATATTAAGCGTATCGCTTTTACAGATTCCGACTTAGCGGTTGCGAAAGGATTATGAAATAGAAAGTAAATTTTGAAATAGGTAGACGTTTGCGCTCTAAAAGAGAACGGAAGTTAAATGCAAAGTTTAAGTAACCGACGACTTAGCATATCGAAACAAAAATTCAGAGCCGTTTAATAAGCGGCTCAGGCTTAAATACACGGCGCACGTTTATAAGTTCGTTAGCTTTATGCGACGAAAAGATTTTAAGGCAGGGCAAAGCGCCTTTGCGTTACGTTATTTCTCCCGCTTTTTTGAAGGCAAATTTTGCAACGACTACCGCAATAATTTCATTGATAATTGCCGCGGCGACGATAGTACCCGATACAATCGTAGCAAGCGACGGCGCAAAAGCGGTTAAGGTTGAGACGGCAATTCCCGTAAAAACCAAAGATACTCCCGAATGGGGCAGTAAAGTGTACCCTAGATACTTTGTTACGGTAGGTTGCGCTTTGGTCAGTTTGCCGCCGACGTAAGTGCCGCCGATTTTTCCTATTGCTCTCGACGTAACGTATATGGCGGTAAACGCTCCGGCTCCCGCAATCAATCTGTAGTCGAGCGGCATACCGAGATTTACTATTACTATGACAAGCGACAGGTTTAAAAACGGATTGAAAAGCGTAAGCACTTCTTTCAGGTCTTTTTCGGGAATAAGATTTGCCACGGTAGCGCTGAAAGCCATACCCGTAAGTAAATAGTTTATTGTAAACGAGCGGAAAAAGTATACGTCAGTTACAAGACCGTATATTGCCGACGATATAAGCAGCAACATGAAAAGGCAAAACTTTGTAGTCGTAGCTTTTGCGCGTTTCATTAGTGCCGCCGCAAGTAAGCCGAACGAGATGCCTATTGCAAACGGCAACAAAACCATGCCTATGATCGTAAGCGGAGAAGCGCCTTCGCTTCCGTTCGTTCCGCTGACGATTGAAATCACTGTAAAAAATACCACGACGCCGATTACGTCGTCTATTGCCGCAAGCGGCAACAGAGTCTGAGTTATCGGACCTTTTGTGCGATATTCGTTTACTATGGATAAAGCGGGGGCAGGGGCGGTTGCCAAAGCGATGCCTCCGAATACAAAAGCTAAATAGACGGGTATATCCGCCAATATAAAAGTTATAGCAAAAACTATGCTGACAAAAAGAAAAGTTCCTATTGATTGCACAAACGTAATGCCTATAATTTGCTTGCCGGATTTTGCTATCTTTTTAAATATTATTTCACGTCCTATCATTACGCCTGCAAGGCATTCGAATATTTTGATAAAAATTTTATACCATACGGAGTCTGTTATTTCTAACGTCACGACTTCGCAAAGATACGGACCGAACACAATGCCGGCTATAAGCCAACCGAGAATTGCAGGCAATTTCAATTTTGAAACCAATTTTCCGCAAACAAAGGCGATGCAAAGAATGGCAAAAATACGAAGTAATCCTATTCCCATAATTTATTTTCCAACCAGGTTACAACTCCGTCGGGAGCTGTCTTTTCATCACAAAGTTTTTCAAACGTTCCGTTTATGACCGTTTGAAGATTCGATTTTTCACGTTCGGAAAAATCAACGTTTATAGATAATAATATCATTTCCAATAAAATATCGTTTTGTTCGGCAGTGTATGAAAATAAAGCTCCGTTCAGTTTATATTTATTGAATATATCTTTACAGGTCATCGATTTTGCGTCAAAATACAGCAACAATAACCTTGAACGAGCCGAAACGGAATTTTCTTTTATCAATTGTCGCATTTCAGCTTTTACGTCGGTATAGTATCTTTGATATAGGGCAAATGCCAACGCTTCTTTGTTAGGAAAGAATTTATATATCGTCTTTTTTGAAACGTTAAGTCTTTCGGCAAGCGTGTCTACCGAAAAACGTAAACCTTCCTGCCTAAGACTTGAAATCGATTCGCAAATTATACGCTCTCTCATATTATGCTCTTCCATACTTCTCCTATATTATGCTCTCTTTTATGGAAACAAAATATTTATTTTTTGTTTCGACCATTATATATCTTTACTGCCGCTCGGTCAAGCCAAAAATATGTTAATTATAAATATATGATAAAACGATAGAAAAGTTATGATAAGAACAAGAGAGAAATAAACAAACGTTAAAGAAAATGATAAAGGAAAATAATGTAGGACAAATTAAAAGAACGTAATCGATAAAATAATATACTGAAGGTTATTTAAAAGGCTACAAAAAAAGCCACTAAAAAGTGGCTTATGGCGCACTCACCGGGAATCGAACCCAGAGCTAACCCTTAGGAGGGGTTTGTTTTATCCGTTAAACTATGAGTGCACAATTTTATAGTCGAACGGCAATCGGAATTTTAAATTTTCGTACAATAGCGACGTTGAGATAACGAGCGCAAAGGATAGGTTTAGCAACGGACAGGTTTAGTTACGGACAGGTTTGCGCTGCATAGTTATCCTAAAAGCGGCAGGCGAAATGCCGCCGAAACTTACGGTCAGGTTTTTGCGCTTAGTTGATTTTGTTTCCGCAGTTAGGGCAGAACTTAGCGTCCGAAACGGCAAGTTTGTTTCCGCAATAAGGGCAGAATTTCATGCCGCCGCCGTTTTGATTTCCGACTTCTTTAGCGCTGTCGCTTACTTTGTCAGCATTATCGTTTTTTCCCGAAGAGAACAAGGTATTAAAGGAAGAGAATAAACCGCCGTTGTCTTCTCCCAAAAAATTTTTAAGCGGATTAAAGATATTATCGAATGCTTGTGTTTCTTTAGGTTGCGTTTTAGCTTTTTCCGCGATTGCTTCCTGGTAGGTATCATAAAGATTTCCCTGTCTGAGTTCAGGGTCGGTACACGGTTGACCTTCCCATATAAGGTCTTCAAGAGTTGGAAGTACTCGTGTGCCGAAATCGTCTATAATGATTGACGGAGGATCAAGATGAGGTTCTCCCGGAATAAATTCAGGTTTTCTAACTCCCGCTAATTCACTTTTTATAACTTCACAATTTTCAATTACGCTGTCAATGGAACTTCTCCAAGAAGGGTGTTGGATTTTTAACTCTTCCAATTCCGGTATTGCTTTTTCAAAAGCGGCAGGAAAGCTGTCACGATATTCATAAATAGTGATTTTTGCATAAGTATGTTTATTTATCAATTTAAATAATTCTTTGATATAATATTTTTCCATTATAGCTCCTATTTGTTTTTATAAAAATTTACGCAGTAGTTGCGAGTTTTAAAGTCAAGCGTTCATGCCGATGACCAAACAAATTATAAACCAAAGATTCCAAAAAAGCAATTTATTTATTTAGGTATATATGCATAGCTGTGTCGGCATGGCTAAAAGAATTTTATAATTGCGGCGATAAAGTTGCGGCGAAAGAATGAGCCGTAAAAAAATAGTTGAAATATATAAGCGTTAAAACATCGTCTAAACTAAGTTATAAAACTAAGTAATAATTGTAGTCGGAACGCAGTAAAAATCCTATACGAACTTTAAAGCGTAGGTTAAGTTAAAGTATATGCAAGGCAGAACGTTTTAAGTCTGTCTTGCAGACGTATCGGACTGTCAATTAACAAGTAATTTAAAAAAAAGTTATCGACAAAAACTATAAATAGTAATCATGTAAAAATTATAAATCTATTAACGTTTAAAATTTATATTTAAGTTTAAAAATAAATAAACGTATGAATAAAACGAGTTGATTTAATCATACTAACAATATGAAGAAAAAACGTGATAAAAAGAGTAAGGCGGCAAGGAATAATCCGCCAATCAAAGCGCCGTTTCTGAGCGCCATCGCAGACCCGAACGGAATGTATACGGGAATGCCTTCTATGGGTAAAGAACCCGTTCAGGACGCAGACGATTTATAAGATAAGGCGAAAGCCTTATCTTTTTCGTTTAAAGAATTATCCGCATTTAAAATCGCAATTAAAAGGAAATGTATTAGTTAGCGACGAAAATATATTTATTAAAGGCGGAAATAATTTATTAAAGGCGGAAATAATTTATTAAAGGCGGAAATAATTTATTAAAGGCGAAAATATATTTCTTAAAGCTGGAAATGGTTAAAAGGTCGGAAAATAAAGAAAAATCAGACCAAAAAATCGATAAACGGTTGGAAAGGAAAAGTAATTGTGTTATATTATTAAAAATCGATAAACGGCTTTACGCTATTGTCGGAAATAATATTTCGGAGGCGGATATGAAAGAGAGCTATGAAGAGAAGATTTCCAGAAAGCTTCAAAAAAAGCAGAGAGTAATCGACGCGGCAAGCGGTAGAAAAAAGGCGGAGCTTGTGCTCAAAAACGCAACGTTTGTCAACGTATTTTCCGACGAATTGCAAACGTCGGATATAGCCGTCACCGAAGGACTTATAGTAGGTATAGGCACGTACAGCGGCGAAAAGGAAATCGATATGACGGGGAAAATCGTTTGTCCCGGATTTATCGACGCTCATATTCATTTAGAATCAGGTCTTGCCAAACCTGCCGAATTTGCCAAAGCCGTTCTGCCTCACGGAACAACCGCCGTAGTGGCGGACCCGCACGAAATAGCAAACGTTATGGGGACGGACGGAATAGAATATATGTTTGAAAGCACTACGGCTTTGCCTGTCGACGTATATTTTATGTTGCCTTCCTGCGTACCGGCAACTCCTATGGACGAATCGGGGGCAAATCTCGGATACAGAGATATCGATGAATTTTTCGAGCATCCGAGAGTTTTGGGACTTGCGGAAATGATGAATTCATACGGAGTTATAGCGGGCGACGACTCGGTAGTTTCTAAAATCATTGCCTCGCAGGCTCACCATAAAAAGATTGACGGGCATGCTCCTTTTTTAATGGGGAACGACCTTAACGCATACGTTTCCGCAGGCGTTTATTCCGACCACGAATGTTCCGATATAGCCGACGCTATGGAAAAATTAAGACGCGGACAGTTTATAATGATACGCGAGGGGACTGCGGCAAGAAATCTCGAAGCGCTTTCTCCGCTTCTTGTTCCGCAGTTTGCTTCACGCTGTATGTTCTGTACGGACGATAAACATCCGAGCGATTTGCTGGAAAAAGGTCATATAGATTATATAATAAGAAGGGCAATCAACGAATTTAACGTCGACCCTATAATTGCCGTTAAAGCGGCAGGGCATCAGGCGGCGAAATATTTCTTGCTGAACAATCGCGGCGCTATTGCACCCGGATATCTTGCCGATTTTGCAGTTGTCGACAATTTCAAAGATTTTAACGTGTTGACGGTCATAAAGAGGGGAAAGATTATGTTCGACAAGGGCAAACTGAGCGCGTTCGACGAACCGACGGTCGACGAGTTTCTCAATGGCAAAGCGTATGACACTATGCACGTTAAAAAACTTGACGAAAAAGATTTTGCCGAAGAAAGGCCTCGCGGATTGATAGGAATGATAAGCGGCGAAATCGTCACTACAGATAAAGGTTATGCGAGCGGTATAGACGTTGAAAAAGATATACTTAAAATCGCCGTGGTAGAAAGGCACAAAAACACGGGGCATATCGGAATCGGATATATTCAAGGTTACGGCTTGAAAAGCGGTGCGGTTGCGACTTCGATATCGCACGATTCGCATAATATCATAGTAGTCGGCGCCAACGAAAAAGATATGGCGTTTGCCGTAAACGAAGTGGTAAACAGTCACGGCGGTATAGTGGTAGCCGATAAGGGAAAAGTTTTGGGCAAGCTGGAATTGCCTATTGCAGGGATAATGAGCGACGAGCCGTTGAAAGTGATAAACGAAAAATTGGAGAAGGCAAAAAGCAAGGCTTTTGAGTTGCAAGTCAATAAAGGCATCGACCCGTTTATGACGTTGAGTTTTATGGCATTGCCTGTGATACCTAAATTGAGACTTACGACACGTGGCGTTATCGACGTGGAAAGTCAGAAATATATTTAACGGCCATTTAATAATACATTCTAGACATAAAAAGTCTGCGTTGAGAAAACGTCGTTTAAACGAAAAGATTGCGCAAAACGTGAAATCGCCGTTTAAATAGTTGCTTAATATAAAACGGTTTTATAGGAAAAAACGACGTTAAAACGAAAAACGACTTTAAACGACGAAGATTAAATTTCATAAAACTTAAAACGCATTCAGCGTAAAAATTTTGGCGATTTAATTTTAAACGTCAATTTAAAACTTAAAACGCGGGGCGACAAAAATAAAAACGCATATTCATGCGTTTTATTTTTATGAGACGATTTTAAACGTAATTCTGCTTTTCACAAAAGATTTCATCTGTCAAAAAAGAAATTCGATTATCGTTAATCGGCTATTGTTAATAGCGATATTTACGATATCGGCGGTTTTAAATTGCGTTTTATAACGTAAACGTTTAATCGACGGTTTTATCGTCTCCGCTCGGGTAAATGAACGAATTATATTTTTTTGCCCATTTGGCGATGTTCGACGGCTTGTATACCGGTGGAATAAGCATAGCTGTTATTTTGGCTTGTGCGGCGGTATTGAGAGCTTTTACCGTTTTATTGAGAATGTCTTTTCGCTTTAAAGCTATACCTGCTTTTTTAAAGAAATTAGGATTTGATTCTTTTAAAAGGTTCAGATTGATTTTCTCTCCGTCGGCGTTTTCAATCGCCGAAAGGTTTTCCGTTATCAGTCCGCTCGAATAAACCCAATTCAATTCTTCGTCGCTAAGTCCCATCGCCCAACGTTTGAGATAATCGGCGGCTATAAAGTTCGAGCCTAAATTTCGCATGAATTTTACTTCATATTCCCAAAGCTCTTTTGCCGAAAAATCGGTGCAGAAAGGCGACAGAACGGTATTGGCAAGATAGTAACCTGCTTTAAGGGCACTTTCGATGCCCGAACCTACCATAGGCATTTCCATAAAGGCACTGTCGCCGCAAAGCGCATAGCCGTCCGCCACGAAAACAGACAGCGGATATCTGACTGTTAAAGTCACCTTTTGTCCGAAAATAAGGTTTTCTCCCAAAGCGGGATTTTTACGTCTTAATTCTTTTAAAAAGGAACCGATTTCATCGTCCGTTAGAGAAGTAAGTTTCCCGATAAATACGTCCATAGAATCGGTCTTAGGGGCGTCTTTGCACCAAGCAACGGAATTTTTGCCGTCCGCTTTCAGATAGACGTTGCTTATCGCCTTACTTGAAGGAGACTGTTTATTGAAAAAAGCTCTGTATCCTTTCATGAAATCATCGGGATTTATATCGCTTTCAATCATAAACTTTTTCGGCACGTCTTTTCTGAAAGGACTTTGACAGCCCGAGCTGTCTATAACTAAATCGGCATACATTTTTTTGCCGTTTAAGATTATGCCGCATACCGTTTCGTTTTCTATAAGAAGCGAGTCGGGCGGAGTCGAATAGTTTACCGTGCAGCAACTCTCGGCAAGTGATAGCATATAATCGAGTAAAATTTTTCTGTCCACGTCAAAACTTTTTTCGGCCTTGTTTCCTTGTTTGACGAAGTTGTCCGATTGCAGGCAGTAGAAACAAAGGCGCTGTTTTTTCAATAACGCGGTTTTGGGCGGCATAAGTTTTACGTCGCTGAACGTATCGGGCTTTACGGAGTCGTGCCAAGGATACCCGAGATTTGCTTTTGCTTCTTTTTCAAATACGGTTACGTCAAAGCCTGCCGTGCCGAGTTTATATGCGGCGAGCAGACCGCCAAGTCCTGCGCCGAGAACGAATATTTTTTTGTTTTTTGTCGCTTCCATTGTGTTTCTTTTTTGTATTTGATTTCGGTATTTAATATTTTTGTCAGGTTTTAGTTAGTCGGTTTATATCCGGTCAAGATTTTGTTGAGTGATATTGAGTATAGCACAAAATTAGTCGAGCGTTATTAATAAAGCATATTTAGTTAAGTATATTTAGTAAAGCGTTTATCGTTCGATTATTCCTTTATCGTTATTTATTCAACCGTAAATTCGACAGGGAATTTAGTCGTGCATTTAAATTCAACTTGTTTTTGTAATTCAGCTTGTTTTTTAAACCGCCTTACAATAGGGCGTTTTTGTGCGAACGAAAAGTCGCCCGTTCAGCGTAGATTGCGCTAAAATGCAATGGTACGATAATTATATTTGTTTTCTGCATATTATGCAAGAGAATATTTAACGAGTTTTCGTTTGTAAATTTTAGCTTTATTTATGCTTAAATATGGTATATAATGTAAACGCAAAGGGCAAAAAAACAAAGTGCGCTCTGCAATATAAACAAAACGAAACGGAAAATTATTGCATCAATTAAAGTCAGTTATTTAAAGTCGGTTGTTCAACGATTGATAGGAGCGAGCGTATAAAGATAAACGGATGAAAGTTGTTTGCGTTTAAAATATGAAAATGAAGGAAGTACTTTATGACAAAAGGCGAATTGGCAAAAGAATATTTTGAAAAAGGTTATAACTGCGCACAGTCGGTGGCGTTGTCCTTCAAAGATGAAATGGGACTTGACGAAACGACGGTTGCAAAACTTGCTTCGTCATTCGGCGGCGGAGTCGCAAGAATGAGGGAAATGTGCGGCGCAGTCAGCGGCGGTGCGTTTGTGTTGGGCATGCTAAAAGGTTATTCAGACCCTTCGGCTTCCGTTGAAAAGCAGGAGCATTATACAAGGGTAAGAGAATATATCGCAAAATTTCAAAACGAATGCGGCTCGTATATTTGCAGAGAGCTTTTGCAAGGCGTTCCGCATACCGACGGGGCGGTGCCGGAAAAAAGGACGGACGCTTATTATAAAAAACGTCCGTGCGGGGAATTGTGCATGTTATCTGCCGATTTTGTTGAACAAACTTTAAAGGGCGAATAAAAATTTTTAAGACTTTTTAAGACAAAGCGTAATAAAATATGGGCATAAGCTGCAACAGGTTAAGATATAATCTGCACGGATAATTGCGGGGAATTAAATTTTTATCTTTTTCACGCTAGTTATTAAGGCAAATCAGAAAAGGAAAAAGAATTGAACTTAAAACACTTAAACAGAAAACTTGAAAGCGAAACTTTCAAGTTTTTTAATTATGCGGATTTAAAAGTATTATTTAGATGAACAAGTTTATTTTATGTCGTAAATTGTTAAAAATGCTTGTAAAGTTATTCATCGAGCTTCGATTTTGGTTTGCAATGCTTGCCATAATCAATAGGTTGGTATATAATTATTTTAATTATGTTTAAGTTATGCCGTTTTTGCGGCTTAAATAAAGGAAAGAAAATGACAATAAAATTTTCTCCGCCTGACATTACGCAGGCGGAAATAGACGAAGTAGCAGATGCCTTACGTTCAGGCTGGATAACGACAGGGCCTAAGACAAAACTTTTTGAAAAACAGATTGCCGAATATTGCGGAACGGAAAAAGCGGTTTGTCTTAATTCGGCAACCGCGGGACTTGAACTCGTTTTACGTATTCTCGGAGTACAAGAGGGCGATGAAGTTATTACAAGTGCTTATACTTATACGGCAAGTGCTAGCGTAATAAACCACGTTGGAGCAAAAATCGTACTTTGCGACGTGGCGGAAAACGGTTATGAGATGGATTACAATCAATTGGAAAAGCTCGTCACCGAAAAGACGAAAGTGATTATTCCGGTTGATATCGGCGGCATTATATGCGACTATGACAGACTTTTCAGTATCGTCGAACGCAAGAAATATCTTTTCAAGCCGTCGAACGATTTGCAGAAAGCTTATGGCAGAGTGATACTTTTAGCCGACGGGGCACACAGTTTCGGAGCGGTCAGAAAGTATGTTAAGAGCGGAAATATTGCCGACTTTACGTCGTTCAGTTTTCATGCTGTAAAAAATCTTACAACTGCCGAGGGAGGAGCGGTAACCTGGCGTAAAAAAGACGGCGTAGACGACGAAGAACTTTACAGGCAGTTTATGCTTTGGAGTTTGCACGGACAGAGCAAGGATGCTTTGGCAAAAACTAAAATAGGAGCTTGGGAATACGATATCTGCCTTTTGGGACAGAAGTGCAATATGACGGACATTATGGCGAGTATCGGAATTGCACAGTTAAAGCGTTATGACGGAATGCTTAAAAGAAGAAAGGAAATTTTCAACCGTTATAAAGCTGGACTTGAGTCGTGCGGTATAGAATTCATTTCTCAATACGGAGCAGATTACAGCGGTTCGGGACATTTGTGCCTTACAAGAGTTGACGGCGCAGACGAGGGTAGAAGAAACGCAATCATTACGGCTATGGCTCAAAACGGAGTGGCTACTAACGTTCACTATAAACCGCTTCCGATGCATACGGCATACAAATCTTTGGGCTTCGATATCAAAGATTTTCCTGACGCATATAAAAGATATAGCAATGAAATAACGTTGCCGCTTCATACGCTTTTGACGGACGAAGAAGTAGAATACGTTATAGACAGTTATAAAAAGGCATTGAAATAAGAGTATGAGTGAGAATAGGAATACAGAAAAAATGAATTCTAATAAAAACAGGGATTATTCCGAAAAGGTTACTACAAACAGAGTTGAAACGGAAGAAAAATCGTTGGAAGGCGATTACGTTTTGAACGGTGCAGAAGCAGAAGAAAAAATCGATTATAAAGCGATTATAAAGAAAAAATGGTTATCCAGATTTT
Organism: Christensenellales bacterium; assembly: GCA_051883555.1. Lineage (GTDB taxonomy): Bacteria > Bacillota > Clostridia > Christensenellales > CAG-917 > CAG-917. The sequence continues at coordinate 22,634 of JBJETY010000069.1, forward strand.
TCATCAGAATTTTCGATATAGTCGTCAGCGGTATTGCAATTATTTTGCTTTTAATTCCGTTTGCGTTCATATCCTTTTTAATCGTGTGTGATTCGAAGGGGGGCGCTTTATTTAAACAAGTCAGAGTCGGTAAGAACGGAAAAGAATTTAAAATTTTAAAATTCCGTACAATGGTCACAAACGCCGAAGCAAAAGGGCTTCAGATTTCGACCAGCAAGGATAACAGAATTACGAAAGTCGGCAGAATTTTAAGAAAGACCAAGATAGACGAATTGCCTCAACTTTTCAACGTTTTTGCAGGGCAGATGAGTTTCGTAGGTCCTAGACCGGAAGTTCCGAAGTACGTTGCGCTTTACAATGAAGAGCAGAAGAACGTTCTTTTAGTTCGTCCCGGAATAACCGACGAAGCGTCAATCGTTTACAGAAACGAAAACGCTATTTTGGAAAATGCCGAGGATACCGAGACGGCATATATTAACGAGATTATGCCGATAAAATTAAAATTAAATTTGGAATACGTCAAAAAAATGGGTTTCTTTTATAACATAAAAATAATCGTAAAAACCGTTTTTGCCGTATTGAAAAAGTGATTATGCAAACGGTAAGCGTTGGAATTATAGCTTATAACGAAGCGTTAAATCTTAGCGTGTTGTTTGACCAATTAAAAGCACAGGATTATCCGCATAACAAAATAGAGATAATTCTGGTAGACGGAAAATCAAACGATAATACGCTTGAAATTATGACTGCCTTTAAAAACGAAAATGAAGGCGATTTTTTCGGCGTGCAGATTTTATTAAACGAAAAGCGAATTCAGCCTTGCGGATGGAAGCTAGTCGTCGATAATTTTAAGTGCGATATGCTAATTAGGCTTGATGCTCATTCAAGAATACCGTCTGATTTCGTTTCAAAAAACGTTGAGTGTATGCAAAGCGGAGAATATGTATGTGGCGGAATACGAACGAATATTTCTGATATAGAAGCAAACGAAGTACTTTTGATTGCCGAAAAATCAATGTTTGGAAGCGGTATTGCCAGATATCGTAACAATATAAATAAAAAAACTTATGTCAAGACGGTAGCCCATGCTTGTTATAGACGTGAGGTGTTCGAAACTGTCGGAAATTTCAATGAGGTTATCGCAAGAGCCGAAGACGGCGAAATGCATTATCGCATTCGTAAAGCAGGTTATAAAATCTGCATGACACCAGCTATACATAGTCAATATCTTACGCGTTCTACATTTAGTGGTATGTTAAAACAGAAATTTGATAACGGAAGATGGGTTGGAATTACGTCCCTTGCTGTTTCGCCGTTGGTATTTTCTTTTTACCATTTTGTTCCTTTTCTTTTTGTTTTAGCCCTTTTGGCATCCGTTGCGTTGGCTATAACCGGAATATGTCTTTCATCGATATTATGGGCTATTCCATTTTTTATAATTTCCGGCAGTTATTTCATTGCAGACCTATTTTTATCGGGTTTGTATATAAGGACAAGCAAAAAACCTTTTATGATATTCATTTTGCCTTGGATGTTCTTATTTTTGCATATAGCTTACGGAATCGGAACAATTATTGGGTTAATAAATTTAGGCAAAGTTGTTGAAGTTAAAAACATGCAAAAACGTGTTAAGGAATCATTAAGCATAAAAAAACGTAAGAAGAATTAAAGCAGGTGAGAAATGGCTGAGATTAGCATTATCGTACCCGTTTATAATGTGGAAAAATATTTAAAGAGATGCGTCGACAGCATATTGGCTCAGACGTTTTCCGATTTTGAATTGATTTTAGTCGATGATGGCTCTGAAGATAATTCGGGGAAAATTTGCGATGAATTTCAAAAAGCAGATAGTAGGATTAAAGTTATTCACAAAGAGAATGGCGGATTATCTTCAGCAAGAAACGCAGGGATAGAGGCAAGCACTTGCGATTATATCGGTTTTGTTGATTCCGACGATTTTGTCGCAAACGATATGTACGAAACACTTTATGGATTGATAAGCGAAAATAATGCGGATGTAGCAAGAATAGGCTGGCATGAAGTAGAAACGGACGAAGCGCAACCCAAAAAAGGTAAAGGGAAATTAAGAATTTTTGAAGGGGAAAAAATAATTGAAAGTTTTTTCGACCTTAAAATCGAAAGCGTATGCGTTGGATTGTATGCTAAAAAAGTAATTGGGGAAAGCAGGTTTCCTGTCGGCAAAACAAGCGAAGATATTCCGTTTAATTTTGAAATTTTTTCGAAAGCGGAAAAATTTGCATATATGCCTTGTCAAAAATATTTTTATTTTAATAATCCGGTTTCAATTTCAAACGGAAAAATGGACGAAAAGAAAATGAATTATGTCTATTTCCGTGAAGAGATTGCAGATAATCCTATAATAAAAAACGACAAAAAACTTTCGAAAAAAGCTGCCGTGCTTTGTGCAAGAGCCTATATGGGAATATTGCTCAGAATGGCTATATATGGCGTTGCCGACGGCTTTGACGAAATGCAAACGGTAAAAACGTATCAAAAAAAGTTGAAAGACAATTTGTGTTTATATCTGAGATCCGTAACAGTGCCTTTGTCTCGTAAAATAGCCGGACTTATGGTCGCAACGAGTTATAAATTGACCAGGATGCTTTTAAGAGGTAAAAGGAAATGAAGAGAATTTTAGTTGACGGAATGCCATGTAATATCGGCGGCATAGGAACGATTGTTTTAAATATCATCGATAATATTAAAGGCGACTTTGAATTTGAGTTTATTGAAACTTATCCTTTTACGTATCGGGAAAAAATCGAAGAAAGGGGAATGAAAATAAATAAATTGCCGATTTTCGGAAAGAATCCTTTTAAGTATTATCGTTCGCTCAAAAAACTTTTTAAAGAAAACAAATACGATTACGTTTGGGTAAACAATACGTCAAAGGTAAACGTAAAGATATTTGAATATGCTAAAAAATTCGGTGTAAAAACTATAGCTCATTCTCACGGGGATAAATGCGACGGCAATAAATTTGTGGTCGCCGTTATGGAAACTCTTTCGCGGCTTAATGAAAGGAAGTTTTACAAAAATTTAGATATAGCCTGTGCCTGTTCAAAAAATTCGGCAGATTATTTTTATAATAAAAAGAAACTTAAAGGTAAGCCTATTCACATAATCAACAACGCTATAGACGTTAAAAAATATGTATACAACGAATCGGTGCGTATTGCAAAGCGTAAAGAACTTGGTTTGAAAGACGAGGTTGCAATCGGAATGGTCGGCAGACTTACGCCGATTAAAAATCCGTTATTTATGTTAGACGTATTGGGCGCGTTGCCGGACGGATATAAACTTTTTTTTGTCGGAGAAGGTCCGCTTCTTGCTGAAATTAAAAATTCTATCGTAAAGAAAGGATTGGAAAACAAAGCGATATTACTTGGCAAGCGTAGCGACGTTAACGAGCTTATGCAAGCTTTTGATTTGCTTGCATTATCGTCTTACAATGAGGGACTACCTCTCGTTGCCGTCGAAGCTCAGACGAGCGGGTTGCACTGTATTTTATCGGAAACTTTATCAAAAGATATCAATATAACCGGAAATGTAAAATACGCTAAGCTAAACGACGTAAATGATTGGATAAAAAAAATATTGGAAGAAACCGGATATGTCAGAAACGACTGTTCATTAGTTATTAACGAAAAAGGTTTCGGGATAGATACGATTGCCGGCGAGTTTGCCGATTTATTGAAATAAGATTCATAAATTAGCTTACACCTGTGTAGTTGCGTTGCCTGAAATTATATTTTAAATTTTCAAGCTGTAAGTTGGTGCTAAAAACCGAACTGTTTAACATTGTTAATACAATGTTAAGGTGTTTATAAATTGCGGCGAAATGCGCGTTGCATGAATCCGTTGCTTGAAAACGTATGGAGATAAAATAAATGAATCAATATAAAACGCTGTCTAAAAACACCGTCATTTTTGCTATCGGGCAACTCAGCGTAAAGGTAATACAATTCTTTTTAATGCCGCTTGTTACCGTATCGCTTACAAGTGCCGATTACGGTATTGCCGAGAACATCTCAAGTCTGGTTGAATTGCTTATGCCTTTATTCACGTTAGGACTTACCGACGCTGTTTTTCGTTTCAGTATGCGTGACAATATTTCGCCTAAGACGGTTTTAACGACGTCGATGACGGTGGCTCTCTCAGGCATATTGATAATCGCAG
>JBJETY010000070.1:0-4173 GCA_051883555.1 Christensenellales bacterium
CGCCGAATTCCATTTCGTCGTCCCCGATTTCAAACGTCGGATGACCAGCGGCAGGAACCGTGCAGCTTGTGAAAGCAAAACCGAATGAACGAACGTTGTCGATAACTTTATTTGCTATAGCTTTAACTTCGCTGAGTTCTTTTCCTTGTTCTGCTGCAGCACCTGCACATTTATGAACGAGAACGGTACCTGCAACGCCTCTGCGGCCGACGGTATAAAGGCTGTCTTTAACGGCGATATCGTCGTTTACGTATACTGCGTCAACTTTGATTCCGTCTTCTTGTGCGTCGCTCATAGCGTTGTTGAAATTCATACAGTCGCCTGAGTAGTTTTTGATGATAAGAAGTACGCCTTTGTCGGTAGCGCATTGTTTGATTGCATTGTAAACCTGAACCTGGCTAGGAGACGCAAAAACGTCGCCGCAAACAGCACAGTCAAGCATACCTTTTCCGACGAAACCTGCGTGTGCAGGTTCGTGACCTGAGCCACCGCCCGAAATAAGGCTTACTTTGTTATCGTCTATATCAACTTTTTTAACTATTTTGAATTTTTCAACAAATTCGAGATCCGGATGAGCTTTTGCAAGTCCGTGACACATATCGTATACGAACGTTTCCGGAGTGTTCATAATTTTTTTCATAAAGTCCTCCAAAAATTAAAATTTTGCCAACCGAAAAGGTTGGCAAAATTATTTTTTAAAAATTAGTCGCAACAATCGCAGTCGCAATATTTGAATTCACGACCAATCTTGTCGGCGGTTTTTACAGCCGCGATAACCATTTCTTCCGTTACAGGGAACGGCATATTGTGAATTGATTCTTCAGGGATACAAGTTTTTGCAGCTACTGCCTTGTATTCTTCTTCGGTCAATTCTTCTCTGATTGTTTTGCCTGTCTTCTTGTCCGTCATAAGGTCTTTAAGACATACCGGAAGTCCGACTGTTACGCAGAACTCAAGAACTTCATAGAGTTCTTCTTCAGGAACGTTTTCCAAAATAAGTTGGCAGATTGTTCCGAAAGCGACTACTTCGCCGTGGAAGTTGCATGCGTGAATGTCGTGTACGCAGGTGAGACCGTCGTGAAGAGCGTGTGCCGCTGCAAGACCGCCGGATTCAAATCCGAGTCCCGAAAGAAGGATGTTCGTTTCGACGATTTTTTCGAATGCAGGCGTTACAGCGTTGCAATCACAAGCAGCTTTTGCTTTTGCACCGTCGCTGATAAGGTTCTGATAGCAAAGTTCTGCAAGTGCGAAAGCCGTGTGTGTGCCGTATCCGAGAAGAGTTCCTTTTGAACGGTCAGCGCCGCAAGGAAGTCCTGCGTTTACGTTTGATACACTGTTTACGTTTGCTCTTGCTTCGAAATAGGTTGAAAGAGCGTCGCCCATACCTGAAACGAGGAAACGTGAAGGTGCGTTTGCGATAACGTTAAGGTCGATTAAAACTACCGACGGATTCTGACGGAAATATGCGTAATCGTCGAATTCGTGGTCATCCGTGTACAAAACAGCCGAGTGAGACGTCGGAGCGTCTGTTGCCGCTATTGTAGGGCAGATAATAAGGTTGCTGCCTTCGGCAACGCATTTTGCAGTATCGATTGCTTTACCGCCACCAAGACCGATGGTGCAAGCGCAGTTGTTTTTCTTTGCAAATTCTTGAAGTTTTGCAACTTGCGTTCTGGAACATTCGCCGCTGAATTCACCGGCTGAAAGAAGCTTAACGCCATATTTCTTTTGGGTTGCTTCAAGCTTGTCTTTGACAAGATTCAATGCAAACGGGTCAGCAATCAAAAGAGCTGAATCACCGAATGTTTTGACGAAATAACCGAGATTAAGTAATTCGTCTTCACCTTGCACATACTTTGATGGGCAGATAAATGCTTTTCTCATAAAGATTCTCCTTTTATGGTTATATTTTTTATGAATATATTATAATTTAAATATGAATAAAAAACAATAGTAAAAATGTAAATTTTTGCTATTTTTTGGGTTTATTTGATTTAACGGCAAAAGTTAAAAAAAAATTCATTTTTTTTTGTCATTTGTTGACAAATAAAATAATGTGATATTATAATTTTACTGTATTTTTTTGTGACGGGTACGTATTGCGTTAAAGGCTTTGTCGGCTGACTAAGCTTATCTGAATTTCGGGCGCGTTTTTGCGTATATGTATGCAGTCATAATTTTAATTTGTATTTATTATTGAGAGGTATAAATATGAACAAATATGTTTCAAAAGTCCTTGAAGACTTGAAAACAAAAAATCCTAACCAACCGGAATTTATTCAAGCAGCGACAGAAATTCTTGAATCTATTTCACTTGTATGCGACGAGCATCCTGAATACGAAGAGAAAGGCCTTCTCGAAATGCTTACGGAACCTGAACGCGTTATTATGTTCAGAGTACCTTGGGTAGACGACAACGGTAAAGTTCAGGTTAACAAAGGTTACCGCGTACAATTCAACAGCGCAATCGGACCTTACAAAGGCGGCCTTCGTTTCCATCCGTCTGTAAACCTTTCCATTCTTAAATTCCTCGGATTTGAACAAATCTTTAAAAACAGCCTTACAACGCTTCCTATAGGTGGCGGCAAAGGCGGAAGCGATTTTGACCCTAAGGGAAAATCTGATAACGAAGTTATGCGTTTCTGCCAATCTTTTATGGCTGAACTTTATCGTCACATCGGTGCAGATACGGACGTTCCTGCAGGAGATATCGGCGTAGGCGCAAGAGAAATCGGATATTTGTTCGGTTATTATAAAAAGCTTGCTAACGAACACACGGCAGTCCTTACCGGCCGTGGATTGGAATACGGCGGAAGCCTTGCAAGAAAACAGGCAACCGGTTACGGACTTGTATATCTTGTAGACGAAATGCTTAAGTGCAACGGCAAAGATTTAAAGGGTAAGACGGTTGTAGTTTCGGGTAGCGGTAACGTTGCTATCTATGCTTGTGAAAAAGCTACTCAGCTTGGCGCAAAGGTTGTTGCAATGTGCGATTCAAACGGATACGTTTACGACGCAAACGGCATTGACCTTGACCTTGTAAAAGAAATTAAAGAAGTAAAACGCGGCAGAATTAAAGAATACGTCGACGTTCATAAAGACGCAAAATACGTTCCTGATTGCCGTGAAATCTGGACGGTAAAATGCGATATCGCTCTTCCATGCGCAACGCAAAACGAACTCGATGAAAAGAGCGCCGAAATTCTTATCAAAAACGGCGTATTTGCAGTCGGCGAAGGCGCTAACATGCCTACGACTCTCGAAGCTACGAAGAAATTTATCGACGCAGGCGTATTGTTTGCTCCGGGTAAAGCTGCAAACGCAGGCGGCGTTGCAACTTCTGCTCTTGAAATGGCTCAGTCAAGCCAAAGAATTTTCTGGAGCTTTGAAGAAGTCGACGCAAAACTTAAAAACATTATGGTCGGTATTTTCCACAACATCGACAACGCTGCTAAAAAATACGGCAAAGATAACAATTTCGTTATCGGCGCAAACATCGCAGCTTTCGAAAAGATTGCAGGCGCAATGCTTGCTCACGGAATTTGCTAATCTTAAAGCGGCTTAGATTTTGTTATAAAATTTGATTATAGTTTGATTGTATTTTTATAATTTGAATATAATCGTTAAAGGGCTCTGCAAATGCAGAGCCTTTTTGCTGTAAAGTTTTCTAAAATATATTTCTTCTGATTGATTTTGTTCTTGCTTTTAAATTTTCAGTATGATATAATACTTTGGCAATTTACGAAAACAAGAGGTTATTTTGAATTTCCAAAAGTTAGAAATTAAAGGCTTTAAATCCTTTGCGGATAAAGTCACTATAGAATTTAAGGACGGCGTAACTGCTATCATCGGTCCTAACGGTTGCGGCAAATCTAATATTGCCGACGCTATTCGTTGGACGCTTGGAGAGCAGAGTGCAAAAACTCTCCGAGGCAAAAACATGCAGGACGTCATCTTTAACGGTACGGAAAATCGTCGTAGTACGTCATACTGCGAAGTTTCATTATATTTCGATAACGAAGGTGGCAAGGTTTTCCCTAATTTTGACGCAGACAACGTTGTCATTTCGCGTAAACTCGATCGTCGCGGAAACAGCGAATATTTTATCAACCGTTCTCGTTGCAGAATGAAGGACGTCATCAATCTTATTCACGACACGGGTATCGGTAAAGA
>JBJETY010000071.1:0-26108 GCA_051883555.1 Christensenellales bacterium
GGATAAAAAAACTATGGATTTAAAAGGAACAAAAACCGAACAAAACCTTATTGCCGCTTTCTCAGGCGAATCACAAGCAAGAAATAAATATACATATTTCGCTTCAGTTGCTAAAAAAGAAGGCTATGAACAAATTGCAGCAATATTCGAAGCTACAGCCGCCAATGAAAAGGAACACGCTAAACTTTGGTTTAAGGCATTGGGAGAACTCGGCGACACAAAGACCAATCTCCTGCACGCTGCCGAAGGCGAAAACTATGAATGGACGGATATGTATGCACGTTTTGCAGACGATGCGGAAAAGGAAGGCTTTACCGAGCTTGCAGAACAATTCAGAGCCGTAGGAAAAATCGAAAAAGCTCACGAGGAAAGATACAGAGCGCTTCTGAATAACGTCGAAATGCAAAAAGTCTTTGAAAAATCAGAAGAAACTATGTGGGAATGCCGCAACTGCGGACATCTCGTTATCGGTAAAAAGGCTCCTGCCGTATGCCCTGTTTGCAAGCATCCTCAAAGTTACTTCGAAGTTAGAAAAGAAAATTATTAATAAAGAGATTTATTAATTAAATCAAAAACAATTATTATATTAAAAATTTAACAACAATTTAAAAATTATTATTTAAATCGTTATTTAAATTACGTATAATAGTTAAACTCGTTAATTATAACAACAATTAAAATAACTGTTAGTTAAAAAACAATTAAACAATTTAAATTATTGTTAATTAAATTAATAACAATTAATAACAAAAAACTTTACGACTTAAAACCCGATTTAAATTCGTTAAATCGGGTTTTCGTTTGTTCGGATTAATCTACCCATTCGAATTCGATATCGCCAATAATTACCGTATCGCCTTCTTTCATGCCCGCTTTTTTCAAAGCCGTTATAACTCCCCTGTCTTTAAGATTCTTCTGGAAGAACGCAAACGATTCGGGAGATGACAGCGAAATCGATTGAATAAAGAAATCTACCAGACCGCCTTCTACGGTAAAACTTCCGTCGTCAAGCCTCGATATGCGATAATCCTGTTCATAACTGTTCTCAAAACTTATCGTTTCGTCCACTTCAAGTTTTTCCACTTTAGGAAGCACTTTAAGCTGTTCGTAAATAGCGTTCAAAAGTTCGGTCAATCCGTCGTTCATAACCGACGATATGAGATATACCTTTTTTCCGATTGCCTTTTCAAACTCTTTAAGTTTAGAAGAATCGACAAGCAAGTCTCCTTTTGAAGCGCAAACGATTTGCGGTATATTTTTTACCTTTTCGGAATATTTGGAAAGTTCTTCGTTTATCTGATTATAATCGTCTATAGGATTGCGGTCTTCACTGCCGGATATATCGACAAGATGCACTATAAGACGAACCCTTTCGATATGCCTCAAAAAATGATGACCAAGCCCCGCACCTTCGCTTGCCCCTTCTATAAGTCCCGGAATATCGGCTATAACGAAATCTTCGTCAAACACTTTTACCACGCCTAAATTCGGTGCAAGAGTTGTAAAATGATAATTAGCAATTTTCGGTTTTGCGTCGGTCAAAACGGATAAAAGCGTAGATTTACCTACGTTTGGAAAACCTACAAGTCCGACGTCGGCTATGGTTTTCAATTCCAATATTATCTGACGTTGTTGCGTTTTTTCTCCGTGTTGACTAAACGACGGTGCCTGTCGGTTGCTGTTTTTGAAATGGTTATTGCCCTTGCCGCCCTGTCCGCCTTTCAATACGGTTATGCGTTCGCCCTCTTCCGTGAGGTCTGCAACCACCTTGCCGCTCTCTGCGTCCTTTATGACCGTTCCGAGCGGAACTTTTATAACAAGGTCGTCGGCAGTTTTTCCCGTGCAATTTTTCGGCGCGCCTTGTCCTCCGTTTTCGGCAAAGAAATGCTTTTTGAACTTGAAATCAACAAGCGTATTGCATTCTTTATCCGCAACGAAAACGATGCTTCCTCCGTTTCCGCCGTCCCCGCCGTCAGGTCCGCCGTTCGGAACGAATTTTTCCCGATGGAAGCTGACAGCTCCGTTTCCGCCGTCTCCGGCTTTTATAAAAATTTTAACGTAATCTAAAAACATACTTTCCCTTTATACGATTATTATTTATCATTTGCAATAAATAATTTCTGAATTTTTTAATCTGTTCGTTTAATAAGCCGCCTTCTACGCTTATGAAAACTGAATTATTTATTTCACTTTTTTTGATCTCATTTAATCCGTTATTTTTCTATTCATCTAAACTGCTATTTAAAATCTCAGTTATTTTAAATCTGCATATTTAATCTGCGGCAGTGCATCTTAACGCTGACACGGCTTTTATCTAAACTATAAAACCGCTAACGACGCTTAAGACAGTTTTAGGTTTATATCGCAAATTGTCGTATAAAATTTGGTTTGCTGATAAATTAATTTACGAATAGTCAATTTGCCGATAAATAGTTACGTTAGATTGTAAACCATACGTTTATAACGACCATACGTTTATAATAAAAATTCAATCTGAACGTATAATCTAAACCGACGTAACTCCTATTTTTTCAAGAATTGCCTTTGCCGCACGTTTGCCTGCGCCCATAGCGTTTATCACCGTTGCGGCTCCCGTCTGTGCGTCGCCTCCGGCATATACTCTGTCTATGCTTGTCTGTCCTGTCGATTCTTCCGTAACGATTATGCCTTTCGAAGTCGTTTCAAGCTCTTTGCAGCTGTTTTTGATAATCGGATTAGGTCTTGTTCCGAGCGCTACGATAATCTGGTCGCAATCGATGACAAATTCGCTGTTTTCAATCGGAACCGGTTTTGCTCTTCCGCTTGCGTCAGGCTCGCCCAACTTCATTTTCTGACAAAGCAAACCTTTTACGTATCCTTTCTCATCGCCAAGTATTTCTATAGGCGCGGTAAGCAAACTGAACTCAACGCCTTCCTCTTCGGCGTGTACTATTTCTTCCGCTCTCGCAGGCATTTCTTCCTTAGTACGGCGGTAAACTAACGTACAGTTTCCGCTTATACGCAAAGCCGTTCTGGCTGCGTCCATACCTACGTTGCCCGCCCCTATAACAACGGGCTTTTTTGCAATCTGAAGCGGTGTGGCGCTGTCGGACTTATATGCTTTCATAAGATTTATTCTTGTCAAAAATTCGTTTGCCGAATACACTCCGCAAAGATTTTCGCCCTTAACGTTTAAGAATACCGGAAGTCCCGCGCCCGAACCGATAAATACGGCGTCGTATTCTGAAAGCAATTCATCGATGAATACCGTTTTACCTACAATCTCGTTGAGCCTTATTTCAACGCCTAATTTTTCTATGTTTTTAATTTCCTTTTCAACAATCGACTTAGGCAATCTGAATTCCGGAATACCGTAAACGAGAACACCGCCAGCCTTATGCAAAGCCTCGAACAAAACGACTTTGACGCCGGCTCTTGCAAGATCGGCGGCGCAACTGAGTCCGCTAGGTCCGCTACCGATTACGGCGACTTTTTTATCCGAACCGACTGTAACCTTTTCGATTTCCTTTTCAAGCATTTTATCCGCGCAATATCTTTCAAGAGCTCCTATTGCAACGCTTCCGCCCATTTTAAATCTTCGGACGCACTTGCTTTCACACTGTTTCTCTTGCGGACAAACTCTTCCGCAAATAGCAGGCAGATTGTTTGTCTGTTTTATAATTTCCGCTCCTACAATCGGATTGCCCTCTCTTATCGCTTCGATAAATTTAGGAATCTGAACGTTTACCGGACAACCCTTTACACAAAGAGGATTTTTACAATTAAGACAACGGAAAGCCTCCAGTTTTGCCGTGTTATCGTCAAACCCTAATGCAACTTCGTCAAAATTCTTTATTCTCTCGTCAACCGGTTGAAGAGGCATTTCATGTCTTAAATCGTTTACCTTTTCACCCTTTATGTTGCAATAATGTTCCGTTTCTTGTTCGTGATAAAACTTTGAGCGAGCCATTGCTTCGTCAAAATTTATAAGCGTGCCGTCAAATTCGGGACCGTCGATACAAGCATATTTAACTTCTCCGCCAACCATAACTCTGCAGCAACCGCACATACCCGTTCCGTCAACCATCATCGAATTCATGCTGACGACGATTTTCACTCCGTACGTTTTGGCTATTTCCGTGACGGCTTTCATCATAGGCATAGGACCGACCGCAAAAATTACGTCATAGGTGTTGCCTTCATCGAACAACCTTTTTATTTCGTCGGTAACAAACCCCTGCTTGCCTTTCGAGCCGTCGTCCGTCATAACGTATACGTTGTCGCATACGTTCTTCATCTCTTCTTCAAAAAAGATAAGACTTTCATTTCTGGCGCCGATAATCGCGTCGGCTTTTTTACCTGACGACATAAGGCTCTTTGCCTGCGGATAAATAACCGCAACGCCGATACCACCGCCGACTAATAAAACTTTCTTAAATTCGGATAAATCTGTAGGATTTCCAAGCGGACCGGCAAACGAAGACAAAACGTCTCCGCTTTTCATTTCGGCAAGTTTTGCAGTAGAAAAACCTACGGTCTGCACTAAAATGGATACCGTGCCTTTTTCTCTGTCATAATCGCAAATCGTAAACGGAATTCTCTCTCCGCCTTCGTCTGAACGAAGAATTATAAACTGTCCGGCAAGACAATGTTTTGCAACGTTAGGCGCATTTATAACGTATTCGTGAACGTTTGGAGCAAGCTCTCTCTTGGATATTATTTCGTACATTTTCTCTCCTTGTAATAATCGCACCATTCCGTAAAGGGACATTTTCCGCAATCCGGGTTTTGCGATTTACATATATATCGACCGTGGAAAAGCATAAGATGATGTGCTCTCGACCAATAATCTTCCTTAAAAAATTTTTTTAAAGCCGTTTCCGTAGCAAGCGGCGTTTTTTCTTTTACAATTCCCAAGCGGTTTGCGACGCGGAAAACGTGAGTATCTACGGCAAGACCTGCTCCGCCGAATCCGACGGCGTAAACTACGTTTGCGGTCTTAGAACCTACGCCGCTGAGCTTTTTCAGGTCGGTCATATTGTCGGGAACAACTCCGCCGAAATCGTCTATCAGACTTTTTGAAAGCGATTTTATAGATTTGGCTTTATTGTGATAAAAACCGCAACTGAAAATATACTTTTCAAGAACTTCAACGGGCATATCGACAAAGCCTTGAGGCGTGTTACAGACTTTAAAAAGTTTCGACGTTACTTCGTTAACTCTTTTATCCGTACATTGTGCCGACAACACAACGGCTACAAGCAATTCAAACGGATTTGAAAATTGCAATTCGCAATCCGCCGTCGGATGTAAAATGCTAAGCTCGTTTAAAATTTCTTCTTGTGTAGGTTTCATTAACGTATTATTGCATAAAACGCTTATTTTGGCAACTTTAACTAAGCAAATTTAATAATTTAATGATTTATATTTATAAACCGCTATAACGTTTTCTTAAAAACGCTATAACATTTTTCTGAGTTTTCCGTTTTCGGAAATCAGTATTGCATCCGCATTGACGGAAATCCTTTGCAACACCATTTGCGCTTTTTTAAAGTCTTTCATAAACAGTTTAACCGACAAACCGCAACCGACGTTAGCCTCTTTAGGAGTATTTATCACCTTGCACGAAATTCTGTAAGTTTTTAATTCATCGGCAAATCTCAACGCTGCCGAACGTGATTTTATAACAACGATTATCTCTCCCATAAATTAACCTCCCGGAATAGAATATATTAAAGCAAGTTTCTTAATATAATATATGTAAACGGGGAGAAAGATGAAATGATTTATTTTGATAACGCCGCGACAACCAGGTTTAAACCGAAATGCGTAATAAAAGCGCTTATTTCAGAGGCAAAACACAGCTCGAACAGCGGTAGAAGCGGACACGACGACGCTTTAAAAAATATGATGAAAATTGAAAACGCGCGAAAGAATTTGCTTTCGCTCTACGGCGCAACGGACGGATTCAACATTGTCTTTACAAAAAATTGCACCGAAGCTTTAAATCTTGCCATAAGCGGATACCTTAAAGGCAATGAAAAAATCGTAACGACGGTAAACGAGCATAATTCCATGCTTAGGCCTCTTTTCGAACAAAAACGCAAAGGAGCGATTTTAAACGTGCTGAACCCGAGCGAAAATTTGTCCGTTAGCAGTAAACACGTTTTGAGAGCCGCATACGACGCAGATTTTATCGGACTTAATCTTGCCTCGAACGTAACGGGCGCCATATGCGACGTGGCGGAAGTGGGAAACAAAAAATCGTCTAAAAGCGTTCTTTTGGTAGACGGAAGTCAAGGCTCGCCTTATATAGACCTGAATATGAAAAAAGACAAAATCGATATGCTTGCTATGCCTGCGCATAAAGGACTTCACGGCATACAAGGCGTAGGTTTCTTGATTTTCAGAAACGATATAAAATTAAAACCGCTTATCTATGGCGGAACGGGCGTAGCAAGCGATAGCGTTTACCAACCGCTTATCGTTCCCGAATGTTACGAAGCTGGAACTTTGTTTGCCGCAGGCATTCACGCCTTAAACGAAGGAGCAATATGGAGTTTCGCTCAGCGAGAAAAAAACGCCGAAAAGACTTTAAAATTAACGACTTACATTTTAAACGGCCTATCTTTTTTAGGCCTTAAAACTTACTGTGTAAACCCTCGACTCGGAATAATTTCTTTTTGCGATTCCGAAATACCGTCGTCGGCTATGGCAGACAAACTTAACGAAGCGGGAATTGCCGTAAGAAGCGGTTTGCATTGCGCACCGCTTATTCATAATCATCTCGGCACTCTTGACGGAGGACTTGTAAGGGTAAGCGTAGGCGTAGATAACCGACAGGACGAAGCAACGTATCTTTTATCTTGTTTGGAAAAAATAATCGCAGATAAAAATAAACTGTCAAGAATAAAATAAGACTTACAAAGTAAGTCTTATTTTATAAATTCAGCACTGCGATAAAGAATAAAATTTTAAGTTTTTCAACGCTTTTTTGTAGTCTTTGGAAAGGTTTTTTTATTTTGGATTGAATTTTTGAATAGAATTGGTTATTGCTTTTGAATTGAATAATTGAATGGAATTAGTTTTTCCTTTCAGATAACTTTACTATTATCTTTTAATAAAACTAATTATTGTCGTTCACCGCCGTTCGCTATTATCAGACGTTCGTTTTTATCATTTTCTAAAAATAAAATCAAACGAAATCGATAATTTTTATGCCGTTACGGTTTTCCGCTTCGAGCAACACGTTGCGTTTAATTTCAAGCGGCGACATATCGGGATACTTTTGTTTTAACAAGCAGCAAGCCCCTGCGACGTAAGGCGCGCTCACGCTCGTACCGCTCATTTTTACGTATCCGTTTTCTCCAAGTCCTATCACTTTTACGCCTTTTGCATAGACGTCGGGTTTTACGTTCCCTTTTAACACACCTCTCGACGTAAAATCCGCCACGTCGAATTTATCGTCTACCGCGCCTACGGACAATACGTACGGACTGACGGCAGGCGATTTCAAATTTCCGTCACCGCTGTTGCCGGAAGCCACGACTACGCAAATACCGTTTTTCACCAATGCTTCCGCTCCTAAAATCAGCGGATCTTTATCGACGGGATCGGCGCCAAAAGACATACAAACGACTTTTACGTTGTATCTGTCTTTATTGTCCAATATCCATTGCATACCCTCAAGAATTTTAAACGCTCCTGCCGAACCGTTTGCGCTTATTGCTTTGACGGATATTAAATCGGCTCTCGGGGCGACTCCCATCACCTTTTTTGCAGACATTATTCCGCTTCCCAAAGCAACGCCGCTTACAAACGTTCCGTGTCCGTTGTCGTCGTATGGCTCTTCATTTCCGTTTACAAGGTCTTTAAAAAACGTAAGTCTGCATCTCGGCAACCATAAATCCAAATGCGGATTTACTCCCGTATCCAATACGCAAAGCCCCACTCCTTTTCCGTCAAGACCTTTTGCCACGGTCAGACTTTGACCGCTTACCGTGGTATTGATTGAAACTCGCCTGCTTAAATCGTTGATCCTTTTAATTCTGGCATTGACTAACGCCTTATCAAGACTTAAACTTTCGACGTCGCCTACCACAAGAGTGGTTGCACGGCTTTCGGAAGCAATGTAGTCTATTCGGTCAGACAAACTTAAAGTTATTGCTTCGGTAAAATTCAACTCTACGCCCAAAGCGCCAATTATGGGAAACCTTTTCACGTCGTTGAAGCGCGCCAAAGCGTACGCCATATCCTTGTCGGACCTGACGTAAACCAATGCGGGAATTTTTTTACCCTCTCTGAGATTCTTCAATAAATCATAATGCAGTTTCTTTTCGATCATTTTAACATATCAATCAAACCACGCATTTTGGCGAGCTGGTCAGGCGTTAAAAACTCTTTCGCCTTTTGAAAAGCTTCTTCTAATTCATTTGCGTTAAACTTTCCTTCCCCTTTAAGTCTTGACGCTTCGCCGAGCATTGCGTTCATCAAATCCTTTTCCGACTTTCCTTTCAATCCGTCGATTTTATTTTTTATCTCTTCCGCCCCGATTCCGCCCGAACCTACGTCGGAATTTTGTCTATTAAACGTGCCGTTGCCATAGTGCGTTCCACAACCTTTGCCGTTATCGCCCGTCCGCTTACCGTCGTTTACGCCACCGTTTTTAGCCGCGCCTTTTACGTCGGCTTTCATATTAGAAAAACTTCTGAAATCCATATATCCTCCGAACACTATTTAGTATATGCTTGCATATAATATAGCGTTACGGAGGAATTTATGAATCAGATGCTTATTGCGCTACTGAGCAGTATGCTTTCTTCTAAAGGAGACGGAATGGACTTTTCAAAATTGTTGGGCGCTATGTCAAACAACAATGAAAACGGAGATAAGATGAGTATGCTGATAAATCTGCTTCCTCAGATTATGAGTGCCGCAAAACCAATGCGTAAAGAAGATAAATATTTAAAAGAAGCGGAAACTATGTACGGCACGACCGATACGCGACGTGAAAATTTCAATCAAAATACACAAAACGCAAATGCGCACAATTCCGACCGTTGCGGCAGTCAAAGCCAATACGAAAATTGCAAAAACGACAGTTTAAACGGAAACGGCGGTCGCGGCGAATCCGTGAATACTTCGTTTGAAGAAATAAAAGGCTTTTCGACAAACGAAGTAAACAGCGCACTTTATGCCCTTATGAATTGCAACCGCTCGTAATAACTAAAAATAAATTTATCGATTAACGTAAATACATAAATTCATTCGAAAAGCTATTCAATCCGCCGCTATCAAACATAAATATAAGAGAATATTAGGCAAAATTTCTCTTTTTCTTATTATGTAAATTCCTCGCATTGAATCTTAGCTCTAAAAAAAACCTTTTTTGCCTTTAAAACCAACCTTTAAAACAATAAAAAACAGCGGTAATTCAACCGCTGTTTTAAACAAATTATTCTGCGCATTTTTTAATTACGCATTTATAAAACTAATTGCGCATTTTTTAAAAAACTTAAATCTATTTTTCGACGTCCTTGTCGTAAATAGGATAAGTTTTGCAAAGTTCGAGAACTTTTGCTTTTACGCCGTCGATTGCCCCTTCTCTGTTTTCGATAACGTCGGCAATCATATTTCCGATTGCAACCATTTCGTTTTCTTTCATTCCGCGAGTCGTCACGGCAGGCGTACCGATTCTTATTCCGCTTGTTACAAACGGCTTTTCAGGGTCGTTTGGAATAGCGTTTTTATTTACCGTTATTCTTGCCGCGTCAAGAAGATGTTCGAGTTCTTTACCCGTAACACCCGTACCGACAAGATTTAAAAGCATAAGATGATTGTCTGTTCCTCCCGAAACGAGTTTAATTCCTCTGCTTAAAAGCGTTTCGCTGAGCTTTTTGGCATTGAGAACGATTTGCTTTTGATAATCTTTGAAATCATCGCTGAGAGCCTCTTTAAACGCTATGGCTTTTGCGGCTATAACGTGCATCAAAGGACCGCCCTGGCTACCCGGGAAAATAGATTTGTCAATCTGGGCTGCATACTGCTCTTTGCACATAATCATACCGCCGCGAGGACCTCTGAGCGTTTTATGCGTAGTCGTCGTCACGAAATCGGCATAAGGTATCGGGCTTTCGTGAAGACCTGCTACGACAAGACCTGCAATATGAGCTATGTCAACCATAAAATAGCAACCGACTTCATCGGCTATTTCTTTAAACTTTTTAAAATCTATTTTTCTAGGATATGCGCTTGCTCCCGCAACTAACATTTGCGGTTTGCATTCTTTTGCAATTTTAAGTACGTTGTCATAATCGATATAACCGGTTTCAGGGTCAACTCCGTAAGTTACGGAATTAAAAACTTTACCGCTAAGATTGACTTTTGCTCCGTGAGTCAAGTGACCGCCGTCTGCAAGCGACATGCCTAAGATGGTGTCGCCCGGTTTCAACATGGCGTAATAAACTCCGAAGTTTGCATTTGAACCGCTGTGAGGTTGCACGTTTACGTGGTCGGCGCCGAAGAGCTTTTTCGCTCTTTCGATGGCAAGTTTTTCGGCAATATCTACGTATTCGCAGCCGCCGTAATATCTCTTGTCGGGATATCCTTCGGCATATTTATTCGTAAAGAACGTGCCCGCTGCCGCCATTACCGCAGGCGAAACGATATTTTCAGACGCAATAAGTTCGATATTGTTCTGCTGGCGTTCAAGTTCTAAAAGCATTGCTTCATAGATTTCCGGGTCAACCCCTTTAATTGTCTTTAAATCTACCATCTTAAACCTCTACATTTGTTTCGTTATAGCGGCTTCAATCTGAGCTTTACTTCTCGGGCCAACCATTTTTTCAGCAATTTCACCGTCTTTAAAGATAATCATAGTAGGAATAGACATAATACCGAATTTCTCTGCAAGTTCTGCACATTCATCAACGTTTACTTTTCCGACTACGGCTTTACCTTGAAATTCTTCAGCGACTTCGTCGATTATAGGAGCAATCATCTTGCACGGTCCGCACCAAGTTGCCCAAAAATCGACCAAGACAACGGAATTGTCTTTAATCGTTTCTTCAAAATTGCTACTCGTAATTGTTAAACTCATATACTTCTCCTTCTATTTCAACGATAAATCGTTGTTGTACTTTGTATTATGTTGCTAATAAGTATTTTAACCGACATTTACAAATATATTATATTTATTCTAACAGTTTTTTATCGAAGTGTCTTATATTTGAACGATAAAAATAAAATTTATACAGCCGACCGATAAAATTATCTATCGTCCGATAGAATTTTCTATATTTAAATTTAATTCCTTAGATAATTTAAATTTAATTCCTTGGATAAATTTAATTCCTTGGACTTTAAATTTATTACGCTTCCGACTCTCCGTCGTTTGCAGAGTTATCTCCAACAGCGTCTTCGGCAATACTGTCGCCTACATTGCCTACGCCCTCTTCTCCGTCGAAATCTTCCGCTTCAATCTCACTTTCGGCGTCGGAAGAATTGTCGTCGGACGCCAACGTTGTAGTTATAGTCGTGAATTTTTCTTCTTCTAAAGGTACTGAAACCATCTTCGGCGTAAAGCCTTTCTTATTTTTTAAAACTTTATCTAATGCGATTGCGATTCCGAATCCGATTATAAGTCCGATAAAAGCAAATATTACTTGCCATAACTCGCTTAACAGAGTTCCGAGCCCTATTCCTACGCCGGTTAGAGCAAGCGGAATCATATAAACAATCGCTGCCGCCGTAACCACGTAACGCTGTCCCATTTCAACTGCTACGTAATCTCCGACCGAAAGGTTCAAAGTGTTTTTTACGACGATTTGCACTTTCATAGGGTCTTTGACTACGGCGCACATATGGCATCTGTCGCAAGCGCTCTTCCTGTCGAATTGCACGGTTGCCTTATCGCCTTTAATCTTTATGATTTTTCCTTTTTCAATCATAGACTTTCTATATCCGTTTCCGTTTCTTCGCCCGTCTGCATATTCTTAATGCGAACTTTTTTAGAAGCGATTTCATCGTCGCCAATTACGATGACCGATTTCGCTTCGATTTTATTTGCATATTTCATCTGTGCTTTGACGCTTTTATTCATCAAATCGAATTCGACGGACTTGCCTTTTGCTCTTAATTTTGCAGCAAGTTTAAGATTGAATTCAAGCGCTTTTTCACCTATCGAAGCAAGATAAAAATCAACGGTTTCTTTTAATTCGTCGCTGAGCAACGATTGATTTTCCAAAACGATGAGCAATCTTTCAAGTCCCATTCCAAAGCCTACGGCCGGCGTAGGTTTGCCTCCGACTTCTTCGACAAGTTTATCGTATCTTCCTCCGCCGCATACCGTGCCTTGAGCGCCGATTGCGTTTGAAATAAATTCGAAAACGGTTTTCGTATAATAATCGAGTCCCCTGACTATCTGCGGATTTACCTTATATTCGATTCCTATTGCGTCCAATCCCGCTTTGAGTCCTTCAAAATGCGCTTTACAGTCGTCGCAAAGAAAATCTATGACTTTAGGTGCTTGCGCCGTTATCTCTTTGCATTTTTCCTCTTTGCAATCGAGAATCCTGAGCGGATTCTTTTCGAAACGGCTTTGACATTCTTTACACATTTCGCCAAGTCTTTCGCCGAGATATTTCTTTAATGCCGCATTATATTCGGCTCTGCACGTAGCGCAACCGATACTGTTTATGTTAAGCGTCAAATCCTTAAGTCCGAGTTTGTCAAAAAGAGATTTTGCAAGCGAAATAACTTCAACGTCCGCCAAAGGCGATTCCGCACCGTAAAGTTCTACGCCGAATTGATGATGCTCTCTGAGCCTTCCCGCCTGCGGTCTTTCATATCTGAATACGGGAGTAATGTAATACATCTTATAAGGCAAAGTGCCGTTTTGTTGTACGCCGCCGACAAAAGCTCTTGCAACGCCTGCCGTGCCTTCCGGTTTAAGAGTTATCGAACGATTGCCCTTGTCTAAAAAGGTGTACATCTCCTTAGTCACGATATCGGTCGTTTCTCCTACGCCTCTCAAAAAAAGCTCGGTGTGTTCGAAAACGGGTGTTCTGATTTCCTTAAAGCCGAAACCGTCCGCCACTTCCTTTGCCGTTTTTTCTACGTAATGCCACTTATATGCGTCTTCACAAAGCATGTCCTTTGTGCCTTTTGGAATTGTATACATGATTTTCTCCGATTATAAAATATATTTCTTCAAATTTGAACCTTTAAGCGTTTTTGACAAATGTTCTTTGACGTATGTTTCATCGATATCGATTTTCTTCTGCACGTTGTCGTCCGCTTCGTAAAGAATATCCTGCAAAAGAGCTTCGAGAACGGAATGCAATCTTCTTGCACCGAGATTTTCGCTCGTTTCGTTTTCAAGGAAAGCGGCTCTTGCAATTTCTTTTATCGCTTCGTTGCTGAAATTAAGTTCAACGCCGTCAACCTTTAAAAGTTCTTTATATTGCTTTAATACGGCATTGTCCGGCTCTGTAAGAATTTTTACAAAATCTTCTTCCGACAAATTGTCAAGTTCGACTTTAATCGGAAAACGTCCCTGAAGTTCGGGAATAAGGTCCTGCATTCTGGAAACGTGGAAAGCACCAGCAGCAATAAAAAGCATAAAGTCCGTTCTGATTGAGCCGTATTTCGTCTGAACGGTACATCCCTCGACAATCGGCAAAATGTCTCTTTGAACGCCTTCTCTGGATACGTCAGGTCCCTGTCCGCCGTTTCTTCCGGCAACTTTATCGATTTCATCGATAAACACTACCCCGTGCTGTTCCGCTCTTTGAATGGCTTCGCTGTTGATATTGTCGGTATCCACCATTTTTTCGGCTTCGAGATTTTTTATGATGTCGAGAGCCTGTTTAACGTTAAGCTTTCTCTTTTTCTTCTGTTGCGGAAACATACCGCCGAAAATATCGCCGATGTTGATGCCTTCCTGTCCCGGAGCAATCTGAATAGCTTTCGGCTGTTGCGGCAATTCCACTTCGACGACTATTCCGTCAAGATTGCCTGCCTTTAATTCCTGCAAAATTTCCGCTTTAAGTTCCGCTTCGCTTTTGCTACCTGCGTCGGCGGCTTTTTTGCGCATAGGTAAAATGACGTTAGCAATTTTCTCTTCCGCGATTTCCGTGGCTTTCGGCATTACTTCCTTAAATTTTTCGTCCTTTACCATTCTTATCGACACTTCGACAAGGTCGCGTATAATCGATTCGACGTCGCGTCCGACGTAACCTACTTCGGTAAATTTCGTCGCTTCGACTTTTACGAAAGGCGCTTTTACGATTTTTGCAAGACGTCTTGCTATTTCCGTTTTTCCGACGCCCGTAGGTCCTTTCATAATAATGTTTTTCGGAGTGATTTCTTCACGCATTTCTTCGCTAAGTTTACTGCGACGGTAACGGTTGCGAAGAGCGATTGCAACGGCAACCTTAGCTTCGTGCTGACCTATTATATATCTGTCTAATTCTTCAACAATTTTTTTTGGCGTAAGTTCCATATATAACCTCAAATTATTTCAACTATCCGTTGTATCGACTAATTAACCGTGAGATAATTTAAATTCACCGTTTATACGCAATTTAAATTCAAAATTTCTACGCGGTAGATTGTCAATTTTAAACTATTTCGACCGTAATATGGTCGTTTGTAAACACACACAATTCGCTTGCTATAAGAAGCGACTGCTTTGCGATTTCATCGGCAGAAAGAGTAGTATTCTTTGCAAGCGCTCTTGCAGCCGCCAACGCATAATTTCCGCCGCTGCCGATAGCGCATATTCCCGACTCAGGTTCGATAACTTCGCCCGTGCCGCTGACTATCAAAAGGGTATCCTTATCCGCAACGATTAAAAGAGCTTCGAGCTTTCTTGCTACCTTGTCGTTTCTCCAAAGTTCGGCAAGCTCAACTGCAGAACGCATCAAATTTCCGCTGAATTTTTGAAGCATGCCTTCAAATTTTTCAGACAATGCAAAAGCGTCGGAAACGCTTCCTGCAAAACCGACGACAACTTTATCGTCGTATATTCTCTTAACTTTAACCGCATTACTCTTAAAGATGACGTTTTCGCCCATTGTGACTTGTCCGTCACCGGCTATAGCCGTCTTACCGTCACGTTTGACGGCACAAATCGTAGTTCCTCTGAATTCCATATAAACTCCTATTTGTCCAAGTTTTCTACAAATGGCATTATATCACACATTGCCCTTTTATAATACTCTTTTTTCCTATTTTTTTTATCCTTGCAATCAATAAACGGCAAAATGCCGAAATTACTGTTCATAGGCTGAAAATTATCCGTACAAGCGGTCGTATGAGCGACTAAAGCGCCGCTGATTGTAGTTATCGGCGGAGCGATTATATCTTTTCCGTCAAGTTCTCTTGCCATGTTTACGCCGGCAATAAGTCCGCTAAGTATCGATTCGACGTACCCTTCTACACCGCTAAGCTGTCCCGCTATATACAACGGTCGGTCGCCTTTGACTCTGAACCCTTTTTCAAGCAATTCGGGTGAATTTACGTACGTATTCTTATGCATAACGCCAAAACGCAAAAATTCCGCGTTTTTTAAAGCGGGAATCATCGAAAAAACTCTCTTTTGTTCTCCGAACGTAAGATTGGTCTGAAATCCCACCATATTGAAACTGTCGCCGCCAAGATTTTCCTTTCTTAGCTGAACGACCGCATAATATTTTTTGCCCGTTTCGGGATGAAATAAACCGACAGGCTTTAAAGGTCCGAATCTTATTGCGTCGACGCCTCTTTTCGCCATAACTTCTATCGGCATGCAACCTTCAAAAACTTCAGCGCCTTCAAAATCTTTCAACTTCACCGTTTCGGCGTTGATAAGCGCGTCGTAAAAAGCAAGGTATTCGTCTTTTTCCATCGGAAGATTGAGATAATCTGCACCCTTTCCGTATCGACCGCCCCAAAAAGCGTAATTCATATCGATATCGGTAACGATGGGGGCAATAGCGTCAAAAAAATAAAAACCGCCCGACATATTTTTCAATTTTTCACACAACACGTCGGACGTCAACGGCCCTGTGGCAATTATTGTAGGCGAATCGTCAAAATCGGTGTATTCACGTCTTATAAGTTTAAAGTCCGAAAAACTTGCAAGTCGCCTTTCTACGTTTTCGGAAAATTGTTTTCTGTCGACAGCCAATGCGCCGCCGGCTTCGACCCTGGACTTTGTCGCCTCTTCGAGCAACATACAGTCCATAAGGTTAAGTTCAGCCTTCAAAAGTCCCGACGCCGTTTCCGGTTCGGTAGATTTCAAAGAGTTTGAACAAACAAGCTCGGCAAGGTCGCAGGTCTTATGAGCGCCGGTAGACTTTATCGGACGCATTTCTATCATTTCAACGGAAAATCCGCGTTTTAGCAACTGATATGCGGCTTCACAGCCTGCAAGTCCGCCGCCTACAACTTTAACCGTTTGTTTGCGTATCACTTACCACCTCGGTTTTTCCGCACTCTTTAGAAGTACATACGTATTTCGTCACCCCGTCTTTAACGACGATTTTCATCGTTGAGCCGCAATCGGGACAGAAATACGGAGCAGGAATATCCCATGACATAAAATCGCAGTTAGGATAAGACGCACAGCCGTAAAACAATCTGCCCTTTTTGGAAACTTTCTTTACGATATCTCCGCCGCACTTAGGGCATTTGGCAACACTCTGCACAAGTTTCTTGACGTTTTTACATTGCGGATAATTCGGACAGGCAAGAAACTTTCCGTATCTTCCGTCTTTAATAACCATATGAGCGCCGCACTTATCGCATATTACGTCCGTTACTTCGTCCGGCACTTTTTCGGACGTCGTGGTCTTCATGGCAAAATCGATATGTTTAAGCAACGTCGGATAGTAAGCTTCGATAAGGTCCTGCCACTGTCCTTCGCCGTCCGCTATCTTATCGAGAGCGCCTTCCATTCTTGCCGTAAACGTAAGGTTCATAATATCCGAAAAATATTTTTCAAGATATTCGCAAACCGTTTCGCCGAGTTTTGTAGGCAATATGCTCTTTCCGTCTTTTTGGGTATAATTGCGTTTGGCTATAACGGAAATAATGGACGCATACGTACTAGGTCTTCCTATTCCGTTTTCTTCCATAGCTTTAACGAGCGTTGCGTCGCTGTATCTCGCAGGCGGTTTCGTGAATTTCTGTTCGGCGAGAGTATCTTTAAGCAAAAGTCTTTCGCCTTCCTTCATATCAGGCAAAATAGACATCGTTCCGTTTTCGTCTTCGGCGTTTTCCTGCGTAACTTCATATACGGCGGTATAGCCTTTAAATAAAACGGTTTTGCCCTTTAATACGAATCCGTAGTTCTTATCCGCTTTGCCCGTAATATGTACGTTCAAAGTGTTATACTGCGCTTCCGTCATCTGCGAAGCAAGATACCTTTCGTAAATCAATTTATAAAGTCTGTATTGGTCGCGGTCGATTTTGCCTTCAA
Organism: Christensenellales bacterium; assembly: GCA_051883555.1. Lineage (GTDB taxonomy): Bacteria > Bacillota > Clostridia > Christensenellales > CAG-917 > CAG-917. The sequence goes on from JBJETY010000071.1 coordinate 17,444, forward strand.
GAGACTGTGGCGTGCGTTCAACCGATATAGGTCTGATTGCTTCGTGAGCGTCCTGAGCCTTATCGCTCGTTTTATAGAAATTCTGTTTTTCGGGTGCATATTCTTCGCCGTACGTTTTCTTGATATAATCGAGCGTAACGGCGGCAAAGTCAGGCGAAATTCTGACCGAGTCGGTTCTGATATACGTTACAAGCGCAGTCTGTCCTTCACCTGCTATATCGATACCTTCATACAACTGTTGAGCAATTCTGAGCGAACGTTCGGCAGTCATATTGAGTTTATGGCTTGCCTCCTGCTGCAAAGTGCTTGTCGTAAACGGAGGCGCAGGATGACTTTTAGAAATTCCACGCTTTACCGTGTCGATTTCGTATTCGGCTATTTTCATCTGCTCGACGATGTTATTCGCCGTTTCCGAATTATTTACTTTCGTTTTCTTTCCGTCGATATCGTTGAAAGCCGCTTTAAATACAGTCTTATGCCCTTCTTTTGTCAAAAGCGCAAACAGATTCCAGTATTCTTCCGGCTTAAACGCTCTTATCTCTCTTTCGCGGTCAACTATCATTTTAAGTGCCGCCGACTGTACTCGTCCTGCCGACAAGCCGCTTTTAAGCTTTCTCGACAAAACGGGAGAAACCTTATAACCGACAAGTCTGTCAAGAACGCGGCGTGCCTGTTGAGAGTTTACTAAATTCATATTTATTTCTCTAGGTTCTTCGAGCGCCTTATTTACAGCCTTTTTCGATATTTCGTGAAATTCGATTCTCGGCTTTTCGCTCGTTATTCCCAAAGTGTTTTTTAAATGCCAACTGATTGCCTCCCCTTCACGGTCCGGGTCGGTTGCAAGATAAACTTCATCGAATTTTTTAACAGCCTGACTGAGTTTTTTTACAAGCTCCGCCTTATCGGGCGAAATTACGTATTGCGGTTCAAAATGATTTTTCACGTCGATAGCAAGCGTTTTTGCAGGCAAATCGCAAACGTGTCCTTTCGAAGCCATAACTTCAACGTCGTTTCCTAAATATTTCTGAATAGTTTTTGCCTTTGACGGCGATTCGACGATTATTAATTTTTTCATAATATGCTCCTATGCTAGTGCGTAATAATTTCCGGCAAGTCTTACGATAATTCCCATTATTTCCAGTTCAGTCAAAACCGATGACAATTCACTTGCCGTAACTTCGGCTTTTGACAATATCTCTTCAAAATGCAACTCGCCTTCATATAACAGTTCGACAACTTTTTGGGCAACAAATCCGAGTTGAACGGTTTCTCTTTCGGGCGTTTTCGACGTCCCGACGTTTAACGCTTCAAGTACGTCTGACGGAGAAAGAGCGATAGCTCCCTGCATCTCTTTTATCAGAGCGTTCGTTCCCATACTGGCTTCGCTGTTTATATTTCCCGGAACGACGAAAAGTTCTTTTCCCTGTTCGACGGCATATCGGGCTGAAATTATACTTCCGCTTTTTAAAGACGCTTCCGCTATAAACACGCCTTTCGATAAACCGCAAATAATTCTGTTGCGTTCCGGAAAGTGAAATTGCAATGGCTTTACGTCAGGTCTGTACTCGCTGACAATAAGTCCGCCGCTGTTTAAAATAGAATCGTACACGCCTCTGTTTTCGGCAGGATAACAAACGTCGACGCCGCAACCGAATACCGCAACGGTAGGTTTTGCAAGTTCGACGCACGTTTTATGGGCGACAGTATCCAATCCCCTTGCCATACCCGAAACGACGGTCAGACCGTTTATCGCAAATTCTTTTACAAAATCTTCCGTCACCTTTATTCCGTAACGGGTAGGTTTTCTTGTTCCTACAACCGCTATCATCGGAGTATCGAGCAATTTTGCATTGCCTTTAAGATATAGTAGTTTCGGCGGATTGTCAATGTTTTTTAATAAAGAAGGATACTCTTCATCAAAAATCGACAGAAGTTTAATCTGCTTTTTAGAAAGCTCTTCAAGCAGATATCCTACGTTTTTAACTAAAATTTTAACTGAATTTGTTAAAGGAGAATTAAAATCGCCGAAATTGCAATTAAAAATGTTTTCAGGAGAAAAGCGACGCAATAAATCGTTTTTCAATTCGTTTGTCCCTTCGGCATAATTTAAAACCAACAATCCCAAAGTGCTTAAACTATAATCATACATAATATCTTCTGTCCAACTGTCTGTATTGTATTGCCTCGGCTATATGCTTTGACAATATATTTTCGCTGCCGTCAATATCGGCAATCGTTCTTGCAACTTTCAAAATTCTCGACGTTCCCCTTGCGCTGAGATTTAGCCTTTCAAACGCCATTTTAAGAAGTTTCTCGCTCTGTTCGTCGATTGCACAATATTTTTTTATATGACTTTCCGTCATTTCAGCATTAGTGAGAATTCCGTCGTTCAAAAAACGTTTTCTCTGAATTTCCCTTGCTCTGTTAATTCTTACTTTTATTTCCGCAGAAGTTTCCGATTTCTCTTTGCTTCTGAATTCGTCGTAACTTAAATTATCGACTTCGATCTGAAGGTCGATTCTGTCAAGCAAAGGTGCGGAAAGACGTGAAAGATAGTTATGTATCTGCTGTGAGGTACATCTGCATTCGTTAGTCTTCGAGCCGTAATTTCCGCACGGACACGGATTCATACTTGCCACAAGCATAAAGTTCGCAGGGTAATTTACCGTGCGTTGTACCCTTGAAACGGAAATTTTTCTGTCTTCAAGCGGTTGCCTTAAACTTTCCAAAGCGTTTCTCTGATATTCGGGCATTTCGTCCAAAAACAACACGCCGAGATTTGCAAGGCTGACTTCGCCCGGTTTGGATTTCGTTCCGCCACCGATTAACGCAGGTATAGTTACGGTATGATGCGGACTCCTGAAAGGTCTTGTTTTGACTATGCCTACGTTTGAGTCCAACTCGCCTGCAATGGAATGAATTTTAGTAACTTCGACAGCCTCTTCAAAAGTCATGTCGGGCATGATGGACGGAATACATTTTGCGAGCATTGTTTTTCCACCGCCGGGAGGACCTATCATAATTACGTTATGTCCGCCGCTAACGGCAATTTCAAGAGCGCGCTTGGCAACCGTCTGCCCTTTTACGTCCGCAAAGTCAAATCCCTTTATACCGTTCGTCGATTCCGCCGAAAAGGTCCTCGTCTCTTGCGGAGGGCAATCTTCACCGTTCAAAAAATTTACTACGTCTTTTAGCGTATCGAATGCAAACACGTTTATTCCGCCTACGTAGCTTGCTTCAACTGCATCGCACAAAGGAAGAATAAAATTTTTATATCCCTGTTGCATTGCCGAAATTACTATCGGCATTATGCCGTTTACGTGTCTTAAACTGCCATCCAACGACAGTTCGCCAATCATTACGTAATCTTTATATCTATTAGCTTTTATCTGTTCGGAAGCACAAAGAATAGCAATGGCTATTCCCAAATCGAAACTAGGACCTTCCTTTTTAGTATCGGCGGGAGCAAGATTTATCGTAACTCTTTTTTGCGGATAAATAAAACCGCTGTTTTTGATTGCCGCTCTTATTCTTTCTTTCGATTCTTTTGTAGCAGTCGAAGCAAGTCCGACAAGCTCGTAGGCAGGAAGTCCGTTAGATATGTCCACTTCTATTGAAACGCCGTAACCGTCAAGCCCGTCGAGTGCATAACCGTTGATTTTTGCTAACATAAAATTTTTCCTTTAATTTTCCGATTTTTAAAAACAAGCGTAAAAAACGTGTGCCTTCCGCACGCAACGGCATCGCATTGCGCCGGAAGCGTGCAGGCATAAAAAATGCAATTTCATTATATACGATTAACGAAAAATAGCAAACGTTAGTTTGCTATTTTTCTTCGTTATTAAATTCCGTTTACAAGTTTTTTGAATAACGCCGCGTTCGGTACGCATACGTCCGTAGGGCCAATTACAGGCGATGAAGACGAATAGCAATAGAAATAAAGCGGATAGCCTATTTTCGTTGCAAAGCTTGCACCGCCGAACGAAGCAGCAACTTTCGTAAGGTCCATAGTGCATAATCCGGTAAGTCCGACAGACTCTAAGTCGCCCTCCCTTATCACGCCGGATACAGGATAGTGAACGCCGAGGTTGCCGACTGCAAGCTGGAAGTAGTTTGTTCCGTTAACCTTTTTACGGATATCTCCCCAACCCATATTATCGAGCAAACTGTCAACGTTAGAATTGAGAGCCGCTCTCAAAAGACCGACCATGTTTTCGTAAGCCCTTATTTCTTTCTCTTTTCTATTGTTAATGTCTGCAAAAAAGTATTCTTGCAAATAACTGAAATCAAGTTCGGAAGCAGTCTTCCAGTTGTATATATGGCAGAAGCCTTCGAAATGAATGTCGCTCTTCGTAACCTTGCGGAAATACAATTCGTATTTCGGAACGTTTTTGCCCGTTACATCGTCGTAAACAATCTGGTCGTAACTGTCGTCAAGGTCAAAAGTAATTATACCGATCGACATGTTTATAGCGTTTGTAAATACGGTATTTTTTATTGTGATTGCGACGTTCATCGTTTCGACAAGAGTATCGCCTGAATACAAATCCTGAACGCTCGTATTGATATAAAGAGTCTGCTGTCCGCTGTTACGCATTAGCGTTCCTTCGAGCAATACGTCGGCCGCCGCGACAAAACAGCAATAATACGCGTTTTCTATAGTCGTATATTTAACCTGAATGTTTTTAAGTCTTCCCGGTTTGAATTCGCCAGGATAATAACGTTCTCTACCGTCAATCATAATACCGTTTCCGGCCCAGGAATAATCGAACATCGTTTCATTGTCACGCAAAGCACGACTTGCCCTTATCGTAACGTTTTGGATAAGAACGTCGTCGACCACGACTTTAAGAAGGCTGTCAGGCATAGTACCGTCGTACTCTTTAGTGCCTAATTTATCGTAGTCCTCTTCAATCTGACGGAGATATTCGCCGTTTCCGTATATCGAAGTATAAAGGTTGTTTGTCTTGCCGCCGAATACCATACTCTCCTGAACGACGATTGAATATTTCTGCTTGAAATCTTCATCATAGCCGTGAGCGTCGTACCAGCTCTTAGCAAGTTCGTTTACCTTGTTGAAAGCTTTGATCGTAAAATCGTTAAGATCGAATTCTTCCGACTCGCGGTCCGCTTTTTTAGGCAATCCGACGTTTACGCCGTTTGATATGAAATTAATTTTATATTCTGCCTTAACGTCAACGGATTCGTATATCGGATATAACGATTTTGCCGTAACGGTAACGGTATCGCCTTCTTCCACGGTTTCCAAAACTCCGTTTGACGTAATACTATAACCATAGGTTTTTGCGTCTGCGTCGATGTCGAAAGATATATACTGCTTTACGGTATCTATTTCATCGATTGTTTTTAAGATTATCGTTTTGTCTCCGTCCGTGGTAATTACGTATTTAATCTCAAAGCTAAGAGTATTCGTAACCGTATCGTCGATGTTATAAGTCATTTTACCGAAATATCTCTTCATTTCGATACCGACTTCGTCGTCGGCAGACGTAAAATACATACCTATGCTGTAAATTGCAGGAACGACTTTTACGTCGAATTTATCGCTTACGCCGTTAACGCTTACGGATATCGTGGCTTCGCCGCTTGCCTTTGCAACGATACAATTTAAGCTCTCGTCATACGTTACGACGTTTTCGTTGCTCGACGATACTTGCACGTTTCCGACCAAAGACGTTTCGACAGGAAGGTAAATTCCCGCGCCGCCGATTTTAAGCAAAATCTTTCCGGATAACTCTTCTTTTTGCCATAAAGCCGTATTCTTGACGTTTATCTGTTTGAAGTCGATTTTAATTTCGTCAAGCGTATTGCTGAAAGCGTCGACAGCGTAAAGCACGACTTCTTTAAGGTTGTCGCTACCAAAGCTTTCCGTAAGGCGGAGCTTGCCGCCGTCGATCACCGCATTGGCAGTAGTCGTATAATGGTCTACGGCAAGCTCGGTATCGGCATTTGCCAAAACCGACGCAATATCAATTTCTATTCCATCGATATATACAAACTCGGAAGCTATAAACGCTTTTTGGCCGTCTCTTTTACCGATTTCAAAAGTGACGATAGCGTAACTATCCTCTTCCGCCAACGTTTCAGGCGGATTTGTAAGCATTGCTTTTATTGTAACGCTACCTTTCTTCTTGGCGGTTACAATACCGTTTTCATCGATTTCGGCATATTCGCTGCCCGACAATATTTCATATTTAAGATATTTCTGATCTACTTTTGCGTCGGCAGGACTGATTTTAGCTATAACCGGGACTTTGTCGCCCACGCAAATGTTTGTAAGTTCAGGCGTTTCTTCAATAGATATTCCCATAACGTCGCTGCTCGTAACAAACAGATTGATTTGTTCTTTTATGTTTCCTTCAACCGTTGTTACTCTGACGGTGGCTTCGCCTAAGTTTTTGAAAGTGACGTAACCGTTTTTATCTACGCTGACGACTTCAATCACTTCGTCGCCTTCAACCGCAACGGTAGGCTTATTTTCAATAACAGACCAAGTGACGTCTTTATTGTTTGCAGCAGTAGGATAAACTTTTGCAATAAGTTGCATGCCTTTGTCCGATAAGAATACAAGCATTGTATCATCGGCAAGCGTTTCTTTTCCGTCGGCTGATTTAATATATATGTCGACGTTTTCAACGGCAATATATGCGCCCGTAACAAGCGTTGCCGTCAAACTTACGACCAGAATTACGATAATCGGAATAAGTAATAACATTCCTATGATTAGTTTTTTCATCTTTCCTCCATATGCAAAGCACAAAGCAGCATACTATTTGCAGTTTAACATACAAAAAATCAAAAATCAACAAAATACGCGGTTATAGGACGCTATATTCTTTTTAGTTAGGCTTTTAACGGCAGTTTTTTTGTTAGTTTTCCGCCTCTAGAAATCACAAAGGCGGTTTTTTAAACCAAAACCGACTTAAAACCGACCCTAATTAACCCGTAAAAAATTGATTTTTCCGTTTGCGTCACGGTTGATAACGGTTATACGTATTTTTTAAAAGTATAAATATTTAATTTAGTATTGCCTATTCTTTACGCTTTTGATATAATTTAAACGCTATCGAATAATAAACTCTTGTAAACGGGTTTTTATTGGAGCTTACCAAAATTCATGGAGGAATTATGAGAAAAATCAAAATTTTTTTCGTCGTCTTCGCTGTTTTGTCTTTAACGGTTATTTTGTCGGCATGTAACAGCGATACGGTAAAATACGATTTCAAAGACGGGGATTTCGGATATACCGTAAACGAGGACGGAGAATCGGTAACTTTAAGCGTCTGGCTGGAAAGAACGAACGGAAACGTCGTTATTCCGAGTACGGCGACTAACGGAGGAAAAACGTACAAAGTTACTACAATCGGAACGGGAGTTTTTGCCGCTACGTACGGAAAGCTGAAAGCCAGCGACTGTTTCGGAAATTATTCCGACGTAAGCAATAATGACCTCCTTTCCGTTACTTTTGCGCCAAACAGCAACGTAACAACAATCGAAGGCAGAGCTTTTGAAAAATGTAAAAACATAGAGACGGTGGTTTTACCTGAAACGGTAAAAACTATATCCGGCTTTGCTTTTTACAAGTGCGAAAAACTCGTCAGCGTTACTATCGATAAAAACGTAACCGAAATCGGCGACGACTGCTTCAGCGGTTGTACTTCGCTCGAAACGGTCACGCTAAAACATACCGACAGTAAAAACCTTCCCGAAATAGGCGACAGGGCTTTTAAATGGTACGACAGTTCCGTCAAATCGTTTATGGGCTCGAACGACCCTTATAAAGTTCTTGACTGCACTTTCAAAGTCGAAAACGAAGCTATGCTCGCCGCTTTCAAAGGCACGGGAACAAGCAGCAACTTAAATCTCAGATATTGGCACGACTATGCCGATAAATTCAGTTTATAAGGAGGCAATGATGAAAAACTCGACAACCGTGGCTGAAACTTCTTCCGCCGTCGCAACGGAAAATACGCAAACGTTAAAAACTTATACTTCCTCCGAAAGAAACTGGTATCTTATCGGTCTTGCCGGACAGAATATGATTTACAACATAATAGGCGCGGCGCTTTCCTATTATCTTCAATTTACTTTGCTTATACCTGCTCTTACCGTTTCAATAATAATGGCGGCCGCAAGAGTTTGGGACGCTTTCAACGACCCTATGATGGGTACTATCGTCGATTACACCCGTACAAAATGGGGTAAATGCAGACCGTATCTTATGATATTGCCAATCCCTATTATGATTATCACAATCGCTTGCTTTACAAACTTCGGTTTCTATGGACAAGGGCTTGTAAGCAACGGACTCATCGTATTCTGGGCGGCATTCACTTACATACTTTGGGGTATGATTTACACAATGGCGGACATTCCGCTCTGGGGCGTAACTTCCCTTATGACGGAATCGGAAAAGGATAAAACGAAACTCCTTTCTCTTGCAAGAATTGCCGCAGGTATAGGTGGCGGTGTTACGCTTCTTGCCGTTCAACCTATGGCGCTTGCACTCGGCGAAATGCTTGAAGGCAAAATCGGCGACGCTGCCGTAGCAGAAAAATACGGCTTTTTGATTGCCGCCGCAGTATTTACCGTAATTGCAACCGCTCTGTTTCTTCCGTTAGCATTTAAAGTCAGAGAAAGAAAA
>JBJETY010000072.1:0-26015 GCA_051883555.1 Christensenellales bacterium
AGTAAAAGAAGGCATAAACAAACGTCTTTCCGACGCAATAGAAATTGCTCTTAAACTTGCCGAAGGACTTGTCGTGTGTCAGTTCGACGCGGGAGAGAACGAGCAATCGGAAGAAGTTTTGTTTTCTACAAAATACAGCTGTCCCGATTGTGATATATCGCTTGAAGAGTTAGAGCCGAGACTTTTTTCGTTTAACAATCCGTACGGCGCGTGTCCCGACTGTTTAGGACTTGGCTTTAAAAACGAAATTGACGTCGATTTGCTTGTCCCCGATAAGAATCTCACTTTGCGTGAGGGCGCGATAAAAGCAAGCGGTTGGAGCATGGAGAGCGGACAAGTTATCAGAATGCAGTTAAACGCTCTGTCGCAGGCATACGGATTCAGTCTTGACGTGCCTTTTAAAGACCTGCCTGAAAACGTCAAAAATATAATATTTTACGGAAACGATAACGAACGCATTCCTATGCAATATTACGGCAAATCGTATAACGGCACGTTTATGGCGCGTTATGAAGGAATTGCAAACAATCTTTTAAGACGTTACAACGAAAGCACTTCCGAATATGCCAAGCAGGAAATCGGCAAACTTATAAAAAACGTACCGTGCCTTACGTGCGGCGGAAAGCGTTTAAAACCCGAAGCATTGGCGGTTACCGTCGGCGGACTTAATATTTACGAACTCTGCAATATGTCGATAACTAAAATCGACGAATTTTTATACAACCTTAAACTTACTGCAAGTCAAAATATGATTGCCGAAAGAATTTTAAACGAGATACACGCAAGACTTAAATTTTTAATCGACGTCGGACTCGATTATCTGACTTTAAACCGTTCGTCGGGTACTTTGTCGGGCGGTGAGTCGCAGAGAATCAGACTTGCAACGCAGATAGGAAGCGGACTTGTAGGCGTGCTTTACATTCTCGACGAACCTAGCATAGGTCTTCATCAGAGCGATAACGAAAAGTTGCTCGAATCTTTAAAAAGGCTCAGAGATTTAGGAAATACGTTGATTGTCGTCGAACACGACGAAGATACCATGCGCGCTGCGGATTATATTGTCGATATAGGTCCGGGGGCGGGCATGCACGGCGGCGAAGTAGTTGCGCAAGGCAACGTAGACGATATAATAAGAGCAAAAAATTCGATTACGGGCAAATACCTTTCCGGCGAACTTAAAATCGACGTCCCTGAAAAAAGGCTGGAACCTATGGGCTTTGTCGAAATTAAAGGCGCAAAACAAAACAATCTTAAAAATATCGACGTTCAGATTCCCGTCGGAGTGATGACCGCTATCACGGGCGTATCCGGAAGCGGAAAGTCAAGTCTTATAAACGAGATTTTATATCCGGCGTCCTCAAACGAATTGAACGGGTCGAGATTGCCTGTCGGCAACTATGATTCCATTTCGGGACTCGAATATTTCGATAAAGTAATCGATATCGACCAAAGTCCTATAGGAAGAACGCCGAGAAGCAATCCTGTGACTTATACGGGCGTATTTTCTGCAATAAGAGATTTGTACGCTTCTTTACCGGAGGCAAAAGCAAGGGGATATAAAGCCGGTCGTTTTTCGTTTAACATCTCGGGCGGAAGATGCGAACACTGTTTCGGTGACGGAATAATTAAAATAGAAATGCATTTTCTTCCTGATATCTACGTTCCTTGCGAAGTGTGCGGTGGAAAGAGATATAACAGAGAAACATTGGAAGTCAAGTATAAGGGTAAATCAATTTCGGACGTTTTGGATATGACGATCGAAGAAGCGTGCGAATTTTTTGAGAACGTACCTAAAATCAGAAATAAGCTTGTTACTTTAAACGAAGTGGGATTGTCTTACGTCAAACTCGGACAGTCGTCCACGACTCTTTCGGGCGGCGAGGCACAGAGAGTCAAATTAGCCACCGAATTGTCGCGAAAGAGTACGGGAAGAACTTTGTATATTCTTGACGAACCTACGACGGGACTCCACTCGCACGACGTTGCAAAATTGGTGAAAATCCTCAAAAAACTTGTTGACGGAAAAAATACCGTCGTCGTTATAGAACACAATCTCGACGTTATAAAAGTTGCCGATTATATAATCGATTTGGGTCCTTGCGGCGGAGATAAAGGCGGTACGATAATCGCAAAAGGAACTCCTGAACAGGTCGCTATGGAATCGGGCAGCGCAACGGGCAGATTTTTAAAGCAAGTCTTAAAACGGTAATTATACGGATAAGTCGCAATTAGTCAAAAATAGGTTTTTAGATAATATCGAATTTTATAATATGATATATTATAATAGATATATATTTTATTAGATATATATTTTATAACAGTTATATTTAATAGATATGTTATAATAGATATATATTTTATAACAAATTTATAATTGAAACTTATATTCCGTGCGTTTTAGCCTAAAACGGTATCTATAAGTCGCTTTTGTGAAATGCCGAATCGCTTATTTAAATTTGTTGCGGCGGTGATAACAATTACGACGGCGATAACAATTATTTTGTTTATTTGAATTGTTACGTTGATTTTAATAAAAGGTTTATATTTATTGAAATCAGTGAAAATTTAATGTATAATGTTTTGCGACGCTTTTTGTTTTATTAAAAAGCACAGGATAAACTTAAAGCGTTTAAAATAAACGGCACGTGGTGCAAAGGAAAAGATATGAGTAAAGCGGATAAAATTTTTATTGAAACTTGCAGAGATATATTGGATAACGGCGTATGGGATACCGAATTTGACGTAAGACCCGTTTGGGCTGACGGCACGCCGGCTCATACCATCAAAAAGTTTTGTATAGTAAACAGGTATAATCTTGCGGAGGAATTTCCGATTATCACTCTCAGAAAAATTAATTTTGAAGCTGCCGTTGACGAAATTCTTTGGATATGGCAGAAAAAATCAAATAACGTTCACGACCTTCATAGCCATATATGGGACAGCTGGGCAGACGCAAGCGGCTCAATAGGAAAGGCTTACGGCTATCAGTTAGGCGTTAAGCACAAGTATAAGGAAGGGGATTTTGACCAGGTCGACAGGGTTTTATTCGATTTGAAGCATAATCCGCAATCGAGAAGAATATTGACAAACATTTATAACTTTCAGGATTTACACGAAATGAATCTTTATCCGTGTGCATATTCCATGACGTTTAACGTTGCAGGCGGAAAACTCAATGCAATTTTAAATCAACGCTCACAGGATACTCTTACGGCAAATAACTGGAACGTCGTTCAGTATGCGGTGCTTGTTCATATGTTCGCGCAGGTCAGCGGACTTGAAGTCGGTGAATTGGTTCACGTAATTTCCGACGCTCATATATATGACAGACACGTTCCTATTGTCGAAGAAGTTTTGAAGAATCCGCAATACAACGCGCCGAAACTCTGGATAAATCCCGACGTTAAGAATTTCTATGATTTTAAGTTGGAAGATTTTAAATTGACGGATTATAAGTTCACGCCGCTCAATAAAAAAATCGAGGTAGCAATCTGATGAAAGCCATAGTTTGCGTCGACAATAAGTGGGGAATAGGAAAAAACAACGATTTGCTCTTTCACTTGCCGGAAGATATGCGCCATTTTATGTCGCATACAATGGGGAAAATCGTCGTTATGGGGTCAAACACTCTGTTGTCCTTTCCGAACGGAAAACCGCTTAAAAACAGAACGAATATAGTGCTTTGGCCTGACGGAAACAGAGACGACGTGATTATTGTCAGAAGTCTGCAGGAGTTAAGCAAAAAGCTGAAAGAATACGATACCGACGATGTTTTTATAATCGGCGGAGCGATGTTTTACAGAACGATGTTGGATTATTGTTCCGAAGTTATAGTGACTAAAGTGAATTCCGACGGCGGGGCAACCGTATTTTTTGAAAATCTCGACGAAAGAGACGGTTGGGAGCTTAAAGAAGAAACAGATTTTATGATTGCCGAAAACGGAAAAGAATATAAATTTTGCGTGTATCAGAACGGGAAAACAAAAGACTTTGAGTTTTAATATTAGTTTGTCGCAATGCCAATTTTATGTAAAGTTTTAGCATTTAAAACGGCAGAAGGTATAACGCCGAAATTGTTTTTTAAGCGTTAAAAAGTGTTTGTTAAAAAGCGTAAGATAAAGCAAAACTTTTAATCGCAAATTATGCAAAATCGTTTTAGTTTTTAAAAGGTGCCGTGAAACGTCTAAAAACGTTTGTTTAAATTTATAAATTATTGTTAAACCCGACGAGAGAATGATTTCAGCTAATGATTTTTACTTATGTATTTTAGAAAGAATTCGCTTTTATGATTGAGTTTCAGCAAAAAAATAATTGCGTTTCAGCATAAACAAAAACTTGCAAATTAAGCAAAATATGCAAAAAATTGGTGGTTGACATTAATTGCGAATAATAGTAATATTTATGTAGGGGGTAAAATAAATATATGTTATAACGAGAGAAAAAGAGCGGAGGTGAGTTTTATGAAACAGTCTGCTTTCAGAAAAATTACTTTTTTGATATTATCGGCTATTTTAATAGCTTCTTTATCTTTTGTCCTTGTAGCATGTTCCCAATCAAATTCAGATAAGAATAATCCTTCAAACGGTTACGGCAAATGGGGGGACGATATCGTCATAATCGAAGAAGATATCGTTTATACCGACGATACCGTTTCAACTTTTGAAGCAAGTACAAATAGAGTCAATGATAATCTTTGTTCGCATTTCGGAGAACAGAAATATCTAGACTCTGTTTTTTTATTGAAAATTCTTTCCGAAGCCAAAGTTTCAAACGAATCTGTCGTTAAAATGGCAGAGGTTTTAGACGAATATAACGATACTCTCGTAGCTTTATTTGACAGAACGTTTTCGTCGCTTGATTTCACCGCAGACGATATAAAAATTATGAGAGCCGTATACATGGACACTATAGAAGCGATAGGCAGCGACGCATTGGGTTACGTCACTTATCATTATCTGCGCCAGGCCCTCGAAGACGCAAGGGAGTTTTATGCGAGTTGTCTTGAAGATATTCAGGCTGGCAATCTTGGCAGATTCGATTGGTATTCGGACGCCTTGACCGCTTCGCAAAAATCACAGAATTTAACAAAATATACGAAAGAATATAACGAATATTATCGTTATGCGGATAACTGCCTTTATGCTATGGATGAACTCGGTCCCGAACAACTTATCGTTTTGGGCAGGGTTTATATATCGTTTATGACGGCAAGCGTTATGTCGATAGACAGCACAGGTGTTGCGGACTTTATAAGCATTGTAAAAAATATCGTGAATAGCGGTTTTATCGTTAATGCAAGTACCGTCGAAGCAAATATAGTTGCGTTTTTAAAGGGCAATGCCGATATGATACTGCAAATTAAAATTGCCGAATCGGGTTGGAATGCCGTTTATAAAATCATCGATTTATATCTCGGAATTATTATCGACAGAAACAGCAGTGGTGACGAATACGTCGACACCGCCGCATTGAATCTTTACGATTTAAGGGTATGGCAAGTTATAGTCGACGGATTAGAAAATCTGAATTTCGGTAAGTTTATAAACTTTATTGCAGACGTGTCTTATAGCATAATAACTAATATGGGCGATGAAGATTTAAAGCAACTCTTATATTGTATGTTGACTTATACCAGCGACGGCAAATATTATTACGTTGACAAAGAAATTACCGAAGAACAATATCAGGAATATAAAAAGGACAACAGCCGTGCAATCTGTCAGGCAATTAACAGTTTCTCCGACGAAAAGAAAGAGCAGGCGGAAATCTATTTCCTCGATATTTTAAGAACGACGGAAAAAGCGTTTATCAAAAAAATAGATGCAGCTACCGTTCCGACGGGGGTTACGTTTACAAGATACAGCTTTGAAGATCTTTGGCAAGCTGCTCAAAACAATGCCGATTCTGATGAGATCGTGAAAATTTTAAAAGGAATAATTTATAAATATGCACCTACCATTGCAAAGTGCTATTTGAGATGATTATGATAATTGCAGAAAACGTTACAAAAAAATACGGCGAACAGCTTGTCCTTGACAATTTATCGTTACATATTGTTGAAGGCGAGTTTTTGTCGATTATGGGCGAATCGGGAAGCGGAAAAAGCACTTTTCTTTCAGTAATCAGCGGCGCGGCTAAATGCGATGAAGGAAAAGTTATTTTTTGCGGCAAGGATTTGTCCTCTTTTAACGCGCGCGAACTTGCGGTTTTAAGACGAACGGATTTAGGGTTTGTTTATCAGTTTTTTAATTTGATTCCTACGCTTACCGTTGAAGAAAACGTATTGTTGCCGATTTATTTAAGAAAGGACAATATTAAAGAGCAAAAGGAAAGAATGACGGAATTGCTGGAAAGGATGCGTATATCTCATCTGCTTAATAAATATCCTGACAAGTTGTCGGGCGGCGAACAGCAAAGAGTGGCTATTGCTCGTTCCGTTTTATATAAACCGAAAGTTTTGATGCTTGACGAACCTACGGGAAATCTCGATAGTAGAGCAAGAGAAGATATAATGGATTTGCTTGTCGAACTCAACGAAAAGGACAAAATCACCGTAGTTCAGGTTACGCACAGTATGGAGACGGCGGTAAGAGGAACGAGAATCGTTTATATGGTCGACGGCAGATTGGAAGAAAAATAGTCGTCAGAGTAGATTTGTCGTCGGTAGAACGCATGCCGAAATAATTTTGCCGATTGTGCGGCATAACGTATTTGTTATATAAACGGAAGAGCAAAGCGGCAGTAAAACGATTCAAATCGTAAGTTATAATTGCAGATTTTATTTTACGTCGTGTTTTGATTGGAAACGAAATAGGCTTATGAAATTGTTTTTTAAACACATTTTCAATTCAATAAAAAATAAACCGTTGCAACCGATATTGGTTATTTTTTGTATAGCCATAGCGGTTGCTATATTCGTTTCTACTTATATGGTCAGAACTAGTTTCGATAGATACAACCGCATGATAAACGTTGCCGCTGTCGGAACGTCGGATATAGCCGTAAGAGTCGACAGCGATTCCATGATAAGATATATGCATTTAGACAACGCTGTGAGCGCCGTTGGCGACGACGGAGCAGTCGTCGGAATGTTCGGTATGACGCTTTTATACCATGATAGCGAGAAGGGCGTTACAAAGAACAGCGTTGTAAACGTTAAAGCCGTAGATTTTTCGACGCTGAACGATATTTACAGCTTTAAGGTTCTTGAATACGGCGTTTTGTCGAATACGAACGTCGATACCAGTGCGTTGATATCAAGCAGTTTTGCTAAAGCTCACAATTTAAGTTTGCATGATTCAATGCTAATCGAACTTGGCAATGAAACCATTGAGTATAAGGTTGAAGGAATTTTCGACAGCGTAGGACTTATGAAGGATACGCAAGTGTTAGTCAGCTTTAAAAGCGTAATGAGAAAAATCATTTCGGAATTCGGTATCGGAATAGACGAAAACGTAAAGCTGTGCAACGTGATTTATATCGACATGTACGACGACGGCAAAGTCGGCGATATGATTGAAACGTTAAGAACGCTTTATCCGAATAACGCCGTCGGACTTTCTCATTCGGAAGGCTATATCGATTCTCTTACGTTCGTCGTGTCGATAGTTTTATATTTTATGTCTTTGGTTTTTGCGTGTATCGGCATAATTATCATTTATTCGTCGCTTACCATAATTTCGGGCGACCGCAGCCATTCGTCATCGTTATTCGTCAGCGTAGGCGCAACGACGGGTAGGCTTCGTGCAATGCAGATTGTAGAAATTTTAATATATGCGATTATCGGCGGTTTTTTGGGAATTGCCATTTCTCTTCTGCCGACATTTATTTTTTCCAACTCACTCGGCATTGCAGAGATTGATTTTACGATTTCATGGCAGGAAATTCTCATAGGCGTTGCTTTCGCTATCGGAGTGGCGCTTATAAGTCAATGTACAATATTCATCAGAAATTCACGTTTCGGACTTGACGATATGCTTAAAGGCGTGACGAAAAAACATAAAGCGTTGCCGATGAAATACGTGCTTATTTTGCTTGCCGTTTCCGTTTTGCTTATTGCGGTTATGTTTTTGATACCTGTAAGTCTGCGGTTTATTCCTTACGCTATTGTGTTTGCGCTAATCATACTGATAATTTCGTTCGGGTTGCCTTACGTTTCAAAAGGCATCGCATTGCTGTCTGAAAAGATTTT
Organism: Christensenellales bacterium; assembly: GCA_051883555.1. Taxonomy (GTDB): domain Bacteria; phylum Bacillota; class Clostridia; order Christensenellales; family CAG-917; genus CAG-917. The sequence goes on from JBJETY010000072.1 coordinate 8,192, forward strand.
AAAGAAAACGAGAGTCAACGGAACTACCGTCATTGCTTTTAAAACGGTAAAAGAAAATTTAAGTATCAGCAACAGTCAGCGAATACTCTGTATTATGGCGGCTCTTCTTACAGTAATCGGTTATTCGATATTGTTTGCAAACAAACAGAAACAGAATATGACGAGTTTTATGAAAGGCGACGTTATCGTTGCAAACGTGTCGCAGATTTCTTATGGAAAAGCCGATGACGTGAAAGAAGCAAGCGGATATTTTCTGGCAACTAAAAAAGACGGCGTTTTGCTTCCTAACGGGCTCAGCATAATGATTTTGTCGGCAGATACTCCCGCAAAGAACGTCGCGACGTTTGCTTCCGAAATCGATAAAGTGCCAACGGGAAACGAGATATATCTTACCGAAGCCGTCGTTAAGTCTTTGGATAAAAAAACGGGGGATACTATAGTCTTAACCGTTGATTCCAAACCTAAGGAGTTTAAAATTGCAGGGACTTTCGATACTTCGCTTTACGTGGGGTTTGTCGATAACGAATATATCGACTCAAAACTCGGATATATCGTTTTTGCCGCAAAAAACGACGTTTACGATCTGGAAAAGGAATTGAGCAAAGTTTTCGGAACGAATTCAACTATAATGCTGCGAACCGACGAGCTTATTAAAGAATCGGCGGATATTCTTGGCAAATTTATAAATCTTGTCAACATTCTTGTGATATTTGTTTGCGTATTCGGACTTATAGGTTGGCTTAACAGTTACGTACAACATTATTTCGGAAGGAAACCTGAATTTGCGTTGTATCACAATATCGGTATGACTAAAAAAGAATTGAGCATTTTACTTACAAAAGAAGCGGCGATAAACTTTTCGCTGGCTATAATTTTGGGCTTTGCGATTGGACTTGCTCTTGTCGGTCTGTCGTCGGTAGGTCTTTTGTCGTTCGGAATAAAGTTTTTATAGTTTGTTTTAAAAGCAAAACGACGCTTTATGTCGGCATTAAAATTGTTATATTTAAACTTAATTGAAGTTCATAAACGGGAATTTCCGCTGCTTTAAAATGCTTTTTTTTATTTTTGTTTTTTACGCTCACAAACAAAAACGAAAATTTGATTAATTATAAGAGTCGCCTAAGGCATTTTATTATCCTTTGGCATTAAAAGCGTAAACTAAATTTTTAACCGACTGTTTTAACAGACTGAAAATCGATTGACTAACTTTGTTTTATTGTTTAAAATTAAACATACCGTAAACAAGTTAAATTTAAACAAAAGCAGCGGGAAAAACAAAAGTAGCGGGAAATACTATGGCATATTTTTCATTTAAAAACAATGCGGATTATAACGTTGATTTCAACGGTTGCGAATGTATGAGCGATTCTGCAAAAAATTCCAGATACATTCTCGAAATTCAGTTAGAACAATATTTTTCTTCGGAAAAAACGGCTATAGCAGTTCTTATGAATCCGTCCAGCACAGCCAAGGCACACATATTTTGCGACGCCGAGTTCGACGAACTTTCCGACGTCGACAGAACGACGAACAACGTTTTAAAGACCTTTTTCAACGGCGTCACGGTGGACGGCAAGACGGAAATTCAAAAATATTCTAAGGTTATATTTTGCAACCTTTTTCCATATATGACCCCCAATTCAAAAGACTTAAACGTTATTTACGGCAATAAAAACGGCAATTATCTTAATATTGCCGAAATGTGCAAAAATTTTCTTATTATGGAACATACGATTTTCGATAATCCCAATGCCGACGTTTTTTGCGGTTGGGGCAGAGCTACGGAAAAGGGCGTGACTCAATCTACGTTTGACCCTGCAATAGAAATTTTTAAAAATCAGGTAATGTCTGTGGCTAAGAATTCTTTTTATTATTTTAACCGCGGAAAATTTAAAAAACTTGTTTCGGATTCCGCAACCTTTTACGTGCCGCACGCGTCGACCTGGAAGGGCGTTGACGATGTAAAAAGAGAGAACAAAGCTAAAAAACCAAAAGCTAATAATCATATCAAAAGCAAATAATAAAACGTAAGGAAGTAAATTCAAAGCAAAAAGATAAAAGGAATAAATTTAAAGCCAACAAATATTAAAAACAAAAAAATTTAAAATCTATAAAATCAGTGACAAAAATTTAAAACATATAATTTAACGCAAAATAAGGGTAAAGACGAAAATAATATTAAAAGAAATAATAAAAAAGAAACGGAAGCTAAGAAATAATAAAGCAAAGATTAACGTAAAGAAAAAGCGGCAAAATTGCCGCTTTTTAATTTAAGTGTTAAGTATTTTGTTTTAAACCTATTTATTTAAACTTTGATACTCATAACTTAATTACGTTATAATCTATGCTTCAAACCGAATTTTATGACACGTCTCCCGAATTAAATTTTGTTTTTAATTTAACCTTCCAGCGTTTTTAATGCGGCTTTTATAATATAGTATTTATTTTAACTGCATAATCGATTAGATTAATACATATCTCCGCCCATAGGTGGTACTTGTGGCGCAGGTGGTTCAGGAATATCCGTTACAAGAGCTTCGGTTGTAAGCAAAGTGCTTGCGACGGAAGCTGCGTTCTGGAGAGCGCTTCTCGTAACTTTTGTAGGGTCAAGAATACCTTTTTTGACCATATCGCAATATTCGTTTGCAAGTGCGTCATATCCGAAATTAGCTTTTTTGGCTTTTGTGATTTCGTTTACGACAACGCCACCGTCGACGCCTGCATTGAATGCAATTTGTCTGATAGGGGCTTCAAGCGCTTTGATTACAATGTTTGCGCCCGTTTTGATATCACCATCGAGTCCTGCGACTTCTTCTTTAACTTTCTCAACGATGCTTAAAAGAGCGACGCCACCGCCCGGAACAATACCTTCTTCAACGGCTGCGCGAGTAGCTGCAAGCGCGTCTTCTATGCGGAGTTTGCGTTCTTTCATTTCTACTTCAGTTGCCGCGCCTACGCCGATAACCGCAACGCCGCCTGCAAGTTTTGCAAGACGTTCTTGCAATTTTTCACGGTCATAGTCAGATGAAGTTTCTTTAATCTGAGCTTTAATAGATTCGACTCTTGCTTTGATAGCGTCAGGGTTTCCTGCGCCTCCGACGATTGTCGTGTTGTCTTTGTCGACTTTAACCGTCTTTGCTCTGCCGAGCATATCGAGGGTAGTGTTTTTAAGTTCGAAACCGAGGTCGGAAGAAATCACGGTTGCGCCTGTCAAAGTTGCGATATCTTCGAGCATAGCCTTTCTTCTGTCGCCGAATCCTGGAGCTTTAACGGCAACGCAGTTGAAAACGCCTTTAAGTTTGTTGACGATAATCGTCGTCAAAGCCTCGCCTTCGATGTCGTCTGCGATGATTAAAAGTTTCAAGCCGTTTTTAAGGACTTCTTCAAGGATAGGAAGAATTTCCTGAATGTTGCTGATTTTTTTATCTGTTATCAAAATAACAGGGTTGTCGAGTTCGGCTTGCATTTTGTCGGTATTTGTGACAAGGTACGGAGAAGCATAGCCGCGGTCGAATTGCATACCTTCTACAACGGTAAGCTCCGTCGTCATGGTTTTGCCTTCGTCGATAGTGATTACGCCGTCTTTACCGACTTTTTCCATTGCGTCCGAAATGAGTTCGCCGATCGTTTCGTCGCCTGCCGAAATCGAAGCGACCTGAGCTATCGAAGTTTTGCTTTCTATAGGTTTTGAAATAGCTTTAAGTTCTTCAACAGCTTTGTCTGTTGCGATTTTAATACCTTTTTTCAAAATCATAGGGTTTGCGCCTGCTGCAACGTTTTTAAGACCTTCTTTGATGATTGCTTGTGCAAGAACGGCAGCAGTTGTCGTTCCGTCGCCTGCGATATCGTTTGTTTTTGTCGATACTTCTTTAATAATCTGAGCGCCCATATTTTCAAACGGGTCTTTGATTTCTATTTCTTTAGCAATGGTTACGCCGTCGTTGGTAACGAGCGGAGTTCCGAATTTTTTATCGAGAACAACGTTTCTGCCCTTTGGTCCGAGCGTAACTTTTACGGTATCGGCAAGCGTGTCGACGCCCGTTTCCAATGCTTTTCTTGCTTCTATGCCATATTTGAATTGTTTAGCCATAAACTGCCTCCTATTCTACGATTGCCAAAATGTCGCTTTGGCGAACGATTGTAACTTCTTCATTGTCTATTTTGAAATCGCTGCCGGCATATTTCGAATACAAAACTTTGTCGCCGACTTTAACCTGCATTTTGATTTCTTTGTCGTCGATGACTCCGCCCGGGCCTACGGCAATAACCTGAGCAAGTTGCGGTTTTTCTTGTGCCGACGTCGGAAGAACGATTCCGCTTGCTGTTTTTTCTGCGGTATCGATTGCTTTTACTACTACTTTGTCAAAGAGTGGTTTGATAACCATAATACTACCTCCGTGAATTTATAAATTTTGTACAATGACGATTATATATTCTTTAACAATAATTGTCAACACTTTTGAATAAAAATATATATAATTTTTTGTTCAAATTTTGTCGTTTCAATATATTTTTTGTTATAGTAATCAATTTTAAAAAATTAAAGTTTACTTGTAGTTTTTGCTGTGATATAATTTTATCGTTAAATTTTAATGCTTTTATTAGTTTCAATTTTATATCAAAGAGGTAAACTATGGATAAGTGGGATAGCAGATTTATCGATATGGCAAAACTTGTTTCCGGTTGGTCAAGTTGTCATCGCGACGGCAGACAGGTAGGAGCCGTTATCGTAAAAGATAAACGTATTTTGACAACCGGTTATAACGGCGCTCCTTCGGGAATTTTAAATTGCAGAGACAAGGGCGTATGTATGCGAGACGAAAAGGGTATTAAGTCGGGCACTTGTCACGAACTTTGTTATGCCGTGCACGCAGAGCAAAACGCTATCGTGCAAGCCGCAAAAATGGGCATCAGCGTAGAGGGGGCAACGATTTACGTCACTCACCAACCGTGTTCCATCTGCACTAAAATGATTATCAATTCAGGTATCAGTCGTATTGTCTACGTGCATCCGTATCCCGATGAATTTTCTTTGCAGCTTATAAAAGAATCGGGTATAATCGTTGAACAATATACCGAATAGACGTAGAAATTTATTGTCGCGTTTTAACGTGTGCGATTCTGAAACTTATTTTCATCGGGAAATTTACCTAATCGGTAATGGATTTGATTATATGCAAATATAATATATGCAAATATAATTCTTATCGAATTTTAACCCGAATAGATTTACGTTAAACGCTAAAACGCAGGTTGATTTGAAATCGATTATAATTTGAAATCGATTATAAAACGTATAAGTTTTAAAAAACCTTATGATAAGGTTTTTTATTTTATAAAGACTTAATTTTTATATATGTATTTAGCTTTTATATAAGTATTAAATTTTTTGTACGGCTTTTTAAAATGGTTTTATTTATTGCCGTTTTTAATGCGGCATTTATAAACCGCGGTTTAATTTATATACGGCTAAATTAAACTAGGTGCTTAATTATATGTACGGTTTTTAACGTTAATATACATTTCGATTGTTAAATGAAGTGTTATATAAAGTTTTTATTTTCAATCGTTTGATATTGCGTTGCGGTCTGATTTCGACAGCGATTGATTTTTCAACGAAAATCTGCGTTTGTAAATTTGTTTTTCAATTTATTTAAATCGATTTTATTTATGTTTAACGCATAGCATAAGTTTTATAATTGCAAACGACGATTACTTAATTTAAGATAAACGCTTATTGACGCTTATGCCACGTTTTATGACAAAATAGTACTTTTTTTTTATTATGCTTAATAACCTAATAATATGAAAAGCAAAAAAAACAATGAAAGGCGTCTTTGCGTTTATGAGGAAAAAAACGGCAGCATTTCAACCGTCGATTGCAAAGAAGTATTAAACGGCTCGCGTATTGAAGCGGAAGATAAGGTTTCAGCCGTCAGGGGTAAAAATAAAAGGCAAAAGCGGATTCAGAAAGGCGGCATATTTGTCGTAATTATCGTCACGCTGTCGTTTATAGTTACCGTTGCGGCATGCGGAATATATAACGGCGGCATAATGAAAGGGATTGTACTCGGGGAAAGCGGTGGCAGATATTATTTGCTGTCGATGGGTACTTTCGACGATATAACGCTTGCCAGGCAGGAAGGCGCGTTAAATAAAAAACAGGGCGGAGCGGGATACGTTTTGAAATACGGCGATAAATATCATATCATTGCCGCCATATACGATAACGAAAGCGACGCCGAAAAAGTGCAAAGCAAGCAACGGGAAACGACTGAAATAATCGGGACGGCTTTGCAAAAATTCAGCGGTATGGCAAAGTGGCACAAGCAGGGCGAAAACGCAGTTTCCGTTATTGCAAGTTGTTTCGACACGCTTGCCGATATTATAGTGAAGAGAGTAGATAACGAAATTAGCGTAAACGAAAGCAAAAGTAAATTGCTTTTGATGATAGGCAAAATATCCCGAATTCAGTCGGAGTTTGAGAAAGTTGCAGATACGGACGAAGCGTTGAATTTTAACGCCCGTCTCGAAGCGGTCGTCTCGATGATTGAAGAATTGCGGAAGAGCGAATGCGAAGTCGGCGGACTAAGGTATTTACAAGTTGCAATCATAGTTTTGTTTTGTGGCGATTGAACATAAAGTTTGTCGTTTCAATTTGCAGTATTTAATTTATAGTATTTAAATTGCCTTGATTTTAATTTCAATTTGAATTATAATTACGGCATGGCATATACATCGCTTTACAGAAGATTTCGTCCCGATACGTTTGATAAGGTTATCGGTCAGGAGCATATCGTCAAAACCCTTGTGAATCAGATTAAAAACAAGGCTGTCGGACATGCGTATTTATTCACGGGCACTCGTGGCACGGGAAAAACTTCCGTTGCTAAAATCTTTGCAAGAGCGGTAAATTGCGATAATCCGATAAACGGTTCTCCGTGCGGTAAATGCCCTAGTTGTCAGGAAATGAAATTATCTACCAATTTTGACATACTTGAAATCGACGCCGCGTCAAACAACAGCGTAGACCAGATTCGCGAACTCACCGAAAAAATTAATTTTGCTCCTGCAAAAGAGGGCGGATATAAAGTTTATATAATTGACGAAGTGCATATGCTTTCGAAAAGCGCACACAATGCTCTTTTGAAAACGCTTGAAGAACCGCCGTCTCATGCAATCTTTATTTTGTGCACAACGGAAGTTCAGGCTATCCCTCAGACAATTTTGTCAAGGTGTCTGCGTTTCGATTTCAGACTTATCCCTACTTCAAAACTTGTTAACCACTTAAAATTCGTTTTCGACGCGGTTGGCGCCGAATATGAAGAAGACGCTCTTACTCTTATCGCTCAGGCAGGGGCAGGCAGCGCAAGAGATACGTTGTCCATTGCCGATATGTGCTTGTCTTATTGTGCAGGAAAGATTACCTATTCGGGCGTATTGGAAGTTCTTGGCGAGAGCGATCCGCAGAGTATCGTTACTTTGGCTTCCGACATTTTGCAAGGAAATTTGTCTTTGGTATACGAAAAGATTGCAAAAATCTGCGACTTAGGAAAGAGTATACAGACGCTTGCTTTAAGTCTTGCCGAAACGTTTAGGAACATGATGTTTATCAAAAAATGCAGTACGGCAAATAAATATCTCGGCTTGCCGCAGGATATTTTCGAAAGCATTGATAAAACGCAGAGAAATTACGATACGGCAAAGATTCTGAATGCAATGAAAGTGTTTACGTCGCTTGAGGGAGAATTCAGATATTCATCGCAACAACGAATTTTGCTCGAAGCGGCAATAGTCAGCGTCGCTTTGGACGATACGGAAAAAAAAACTTTAATTGACGGTCAAAAATCCGTCAGACAAGCGGAAAAGACGGCGGAGCATAGCGATAACCGTATTTTAGCAAAAGTAAACGTCAATAATGACAGTGCGGGACAGAGTGTGCGCACCGTGCAGACGAGTAAAGTTGAAGAGTCCGTCGACCTTGAAAAAAAAGCAAATCAGATATGGGGATTCGTTATGTCTGCCGTTATAAGCGAAATTGACACAATGGGACACGACAGTTTTCTTAAATTCCCCGTTGCGGAAGCTGAGCCTAAAATCGAAAACGGAAAGTTGATTGTTTATTTTGCGGACGGTCAACCGTTTAACATAATAAACAAACCGGATAACAAGGCGTTTCTAAAAAAGGTTATTTCAGACGTCACGGATATGGAATGTGAATTCAGGAAAAAACTCGTGTTAGACGAAGACAACACGGTAGACTATTTAAAGTCTATGTTCGGCGACGATATAACGATAAAAAAATAAATATCATTTTAAATAAATTTAACAAAAAAATAAATACGATTTTAAATAAATTTTATTTATTTAAATTAAATTTATTTGTCGTTTAAACGATTTAACGGCTGTAAAAACGGTGTTATAGCATAAAAAATTAGAAATGCGATAAGCGATTTTATAGTTATTTGCTGATATGATAATACGAAGCGGCGTATACGATAATACGCAAGCGACGTACAGAATATAAAATTTATTACGTAACGTAAAAGGAGTTAAACATGGGAAATTTTGGTGGATTTGGCGGCGGAAATATGGCTCAGCTTATGAAACAGGCTCAGGCTATGCAAAGACAGCTTAAAGAAGCTCAGGAAAAACTTGCCGAAGAGGAAGTAACGGGAAGCGCGGGAGGCGGTATCGTTGAAATCACTCTCAAAGGTAATAAGACTTTTGTCGGTATCAAAATTAAGCCTGAAGCCGTAGACCCTGATGACGTCGAAATGCTTGAAGATATGATAAATGCAGCTTTCAACGACGCTATGAATAAAGCGGACGAATTATCTCAGGAATTGCTTGGTCCTATGGCTAATGCAACCGGCGGTTTATTTTAATGACGTATATTAAACCTTTATCCAAATTAATAGCCGAGCTTACAAAGTTGCCGTCTGTAGGAGAAAAAACGGCAGCCCGATATGCTTATTCTATTTTGAATTATTCCGACGAAGACGTTGAAAGATTGATAGAAGCAATCAAAGACGTAAAACAGAACGTGCATTTTTGTAAAGTCTGCGGAAATTTTACCGAAAACGAAGTCTGCGATATTTGTCAGACAAGAGACACAAAAACGATATGCGTGGTAAAGGAACCGAAAGATATTCAGGCTTTTGAAAAAGTTAAGTCTTTTAAAGGCGTATATCACGTTTTGCACGGCGTAATATCGCCTATGGACCATAAAGGCCCTGACGATATAAGAATTAAGGAATTGCTTGCAAGACTTAACGGCGTCGAAGAGGTTATTCTTGCGACGAACCCCGACGTAGAAGGCGAGGCGACGGCTATGTATATTGCGTCTTTAATTAAGCCTTTAAACATTAAAGTTACAAGGCTTGCAAGAGGATTGCCCGAAGGTTCGGTTATCGAATATGCAGACGAAACTACGCTTACTCAGGCTTTAAAATCGCGAACGGAAATTTAACGCTAAGTTTTGCAAATTATTGTCTGTTTTAGTAAAGACTAAAAAAGTATGATTTACGGTTAAAAGCGAATTTAACTAACGAGTTTAGCTAAAAAGACAAATCGGAACCGAATACAAAAATTAGTTTTCGTTTATCAGCTTAGTTTTTATTTGTTGGTTTTATTAAAAATCAATTTAATAAACGCCGCATTTTTATGCGGCGTTTATTTATGAAGTTTTATTATTCAATGTTTATTATTTATATATTTAGACTATATGTATTTGCTACACGTTTATATATTCGGATAATATATAGCATATATATCTAAATAATATACATATCTAGACGATACATATATCTAAATATATATCTAAATAAAATGTATCAAATGATATATGATATACATCTAAAAATGATTTATATCGAGATTATATTAGATAATTATTAGATTATATATATCAGATTGATAAATATTTCATTTATCTCTATCAGATTTATTTTAAACTTATTTCATCTGCCTATAAAACAATTTATAAGCATTTAAATTTAAAATTTGTTTATAAGTTTGACGATGATACGCTCTTTAAAGTGTACGTGACGTCGCCTTCAACGATTTTCGTTATTATTCTGACAAGCGGTCTGACGTCTGCGTCGTTAATTTTTGTGACTTTCGATTTTGCATAGTAAACGGTGTAGGAAAGTCCCGAAACCTTTGTACTGCGGCTTATAACCGTTTTATAGCATTCCGCCGTACCGTCGGTAAACACTTCGGTCGGAAGTCCGTTTACTTTTTCCGTCGTCGAACAGCTTGCACTGATTGTAGCCGTTTTAATTTCGTTTGGGGCAACGAGCGCAACGTTGTAACTCATCGAAAAACCGCTGTCCATTGTAGACGCTCCGCGAAGCATTGTGTAAAACTCAAGATTGTCGTAATACGGCGTTTTAAGTTCCAGCGTTCCTTTTTGCGGAGTTTTACCCGTTTCGGACAGAACGTAGTTTGCATATCCTTTTTTCGAATCGCTCGAATAGGTGATTTTTGCGTCGTATTGTTTTATACCGTCCTTTTCAACAAGTTTATAGCTGCCTTTTGGAAGGTAATAAGAGTTTCCCGTGACGTTTGCATAATAACATGCGGTGGTATAGGTGTATCCGTTTATCGTCAGTTTTGACGTGATAAGGTGACCTGCCGTTTGATTTTCAAGCGTAAATTCCGAACACAGAGTAACGGAGTTTTTTTCTTCTTCGAACGCCTTTATTTCAATTTCGTAAGTGCCGTCTGCCGAAGCGGCTTCGTCGTGAACGTCGTAGACGTATTTTTCATATTTGGAAAAATAGTTTCCGAGCTGTCCTTGCGGAGTGGCGCTATTACATGCCGTAAGGGAAAGACAGGCAACGCATATAGTTAAAATCAAAATTAAACATAATACAGTTTTCTTCATATATACCTCGGAAATCATTATAGCATAAAATAATAATCTGGCAAACTTTTTTGATTGCTTTTTTGTTTATGGCGGAAATTGCAATTGTGTATCGATTCGGCAAGGTAAAAAGAGCTATAAGCGTTTTCGAAGTCGTTTAAAGAAAATTTAAACGCGCGTTAATCTATCGCGAAAAATAATTTATACAAGCGTTAAGATATAACAACGGTTAAACTATAGAGACGTTAGACTTTTTAAAAGCGTTATATAAAACAATTCGTTAAAATGCGGTACAAAAAATACCTTGAATAATTTGGTATATAAAAAACGTATTTGATATGTAGTATATAAAAAATGCATTGAATAGTGCCTTACATAAAATTGAATGCAATGATTGTGAGTATGGAGTAAATCGCTGTGATATTCGTTAAAAAACGGGTATGGAAAAGCATGTGGGAAAAAAACACGCGCGTTAGCATTGCAAAGCTTTGTGATATTTGTTAAAATATTGTCATTATGAAACTGATTTTGTCGAATACAACGAAAGGCGCAATGGAAGGCACTATAGCGGAACTTGCCGAAAATTTTGAAGAAGCGGAACACGTTTTTATCGTTCCCGACAGATTTTCCATGTCAATGGAGAAAGAATTGCTTTTAAAACTTAAAAAACAGTCCTGCTTTAATTTGGAAGTCGTGACTTTCAACCGTTTGGCATATAAAATTCTCGGCGGCAGTTACGAAAAATGCCTTACGCCCGAAGGTTCGGTTATGCTTTTGCAGAGAGTTATAAAGAGAAACGTTAAGTCTTTAAAATATTTTGTAAGAGTTGCCGAAAAAGTCAGTTTTGCAAGAGAGCTTTATGCTTCGCTTACGGAATTCCGAAACAGCGGAGTGACGGCAGACGAGTTAAGGACGGCGGCTTCCGATTTGAACGGCGGACTTAAAGATAAGTTTTCGGATTTAGCGTTGTTGCTTGAAGAATACGAAAATGCGCTTTGCGGCGGAATTGTCGATTCGACGACAAGACTTACGGGACTTGCCGAACGCCTTAAAAATCAAACGCTTACGCAAAAGTTTTATATATGCGGTTTTTCTTCGTTTAAAAATCCCGAAATGAAGGTAGTTGAAAGTCTTGCCAAAAATGCGTCTTCGTTGACGATAGGTCTGGTAAACGGCATAGGAAACAAAAACGGCCGTATTTATCCGTACGCTTTGCAAAAGGAACTTGAAAGCATAGACGGAGTTACCGTGGAAAAAGTATGGCATAACGTGAGACTCGGTAAAGAGAATGAAATCATTTCAGACAGGCTTTTTTCGTACAGCTATACGGAGAAGAAAATTTCTACCGATAAAATTTCCATTGTAAACACGCACAATCCTTTCGACGAAGCAAAATGGCTTGCAACGGAAATTTTAAAAATTGTCAAGAGCGGAAAGCGGTTTATGGATATTGCCGTCTGCGTTCCAAACCTTGGCGGTTATGCCGATATTTTATGCAGTGCGTTTAAGAGATTTAATATACCGTATTTTGCGGATAAACAAAGGGTTGTAGGTGATACTCTTATTTCAAAATACGTTTTAAGTTTGCTCCGCATAAAATCGGACGATTATGTTTTTTCGAGCGTTAACGACTTTGTTAAAAATCCGCTGTTTGGCACGGAAGCGTTTGAATTTGAAAATTATTGTCTTAAATATTCGGTTGAGTACGTCAAAAAACCTTTTGTATACGGCGATTTTGAAAACGCGGAATTAGTGCGGCAGAAAATGGCAAAAAAGGCGGACTCAATACCTTCGGTTGCGAAATGCGGCGAGTTTGTCGATATTCTTATCGATGAGATAGAAAAAATTTCGGAAAGCGAAGCTTATAACGCTGTAAAGTCGTCCGGCAAGGAAAACTGCGACGTTCTGGAATTGTCCAAGAAAAAAATCGAGGAAGTGTTGAAAGAGTTATCGTCCGTTCTCGGTGAAGAAGATATGACGGTAGACGAATTTATTCAAACGTTTTCGGCGTCGGTAAACCAAATGAAATTTTCTCTTATTCCCCTTTATATCGATTGCGTGTTTATCGGGGACGTCAACGAAAGCAAGGTTTACGAAACAAAATATACGTTTATTCTTGGCGCTTCGGAAGGCGCTTTTCCCGCTTTTTCCGAAGGCGGTATGGTATTGACCGTGCAAATGGAAGATTTACTTGCAGAAAAGGGGGTACGACTCAATCAATCGGCAAAAGCAATAAACCGTAAGAGAATGATGAACGTAATCGATTTGCTTTTATCTCCTACCGAAAAGTTGTATTTATCTTGTCCGCAGACTTCCGTTGACAGGAGCATAACGAATCAGGCGGGCGTTTTGAGCGAACTTAAAAGTTATTTTGATTTAGAGGAAATAGATTTTGACTTTTTGGAAAGGGATATATATGAAAAAGAGAATCTTGAAGAAATTGCCGTAAGGTATCGTACGGCGGAAAACTGCGGTTATGAACTTATGGGTAAATTGGGAGGGAAATTAAACGACTTTGAAAAAAAAGTGGCGGATATTGCTTATTTTAAGCTTGACGACGGTTATAAAGAAAGAATTTCTTCTATGGACGAATCCGTTGAAAATCTTAATTTGATTTCGCCGGTTAAGCCGAAAACCACCAGCGTATCCAAACTTGAAAAGTTTTATAAATGTCCGTGTCAATATTATTTTGCTTATACTTTGGGCTTAAAAAGAAGGGAAGAAATGGAAATTCTGACCACGGAAACGGGAACGATAATTCACAACGTACTCGAAAAGTTTTTCAGTGACGAAGCGGCTGTCGAAGATACGGACGAATTTATCGAAAATCAGTTCAGAGAGATTTTGTCGGAAGACCGATTTAAAGCTATGTCGGACAGCGTAGACGGAATAACGATGATTGCAAGGCTTAAAAAGGAATGTAAAAAGATAGTCGCGGATTTAAAGACGATAAATGCAAGGAGCAAATTTAAACCTGAATTCGTCGAGGCGGATTTTTCCGACAACGGAATATTCAGCCCGATCACTTTGCGTACAAAATACGGCGACGTCAAATTGATAGGCAAAATTGACAGAGTGGACAGCTGGAACGGTTACGTTCTGATAATCGATTACAAATCTTTCAGAAGTGCGGATATAAGTTTTAAAGACGTATATTTCGGAAATAAAATTCAGCTTTATATTTATCTTAACGCAATCTGCAATCAAAAAGGTTATAGCCCGGCGGGGGCGTTTTATCTTCCGCTTTTCAACGCATATACGACGGAAGAAAACAGGTATAAATTAAAGGGACAGGTGCTTTTCGATAAAGATATTATTCAAGCTATAGACAGCGCGTATCAAGAGAAATATTCGATTGTGGACGTATCGGAAAATGCAAAAGGAGAAATAAAGAAAAAAACCGATTTATATTCCTTAAACGATTTTGCGGCAGTTATGCAATATGCAAAGGATATTGCCGTCAAGGGAACTGAACTTATAGCGGAAGGATACGTAAAGGCCAGTCCTTGCGTCGACGCTTGTTCTAAGTGCGATTATTTTGAAATTTGTAAAGACAGAAACGTAAAAGAGCGTAGTCTGTCGAACGTTAAGTTGGAAACTATTACGGGCGGTGACGAAACCGCCGCAGACGGCGTTGCTTTGGTGGAGTATGAAAAATAATATTGACTGGACAGAAAATCAAAAAAGGGCGATATATACAAAGGGAAACGTTCTTGTTTCCGCCTCTGCCGGAAGCGGAAAGACGGCCGTATTGGTTGAAAGAATTTTTACCTATATAGATTTAGGTATACGGCTTGATAAAATGCTCGTGATTGTTTATAACAATCAGGCGGCGGAAGAATTGAGACAGCGTATAGGAAAAAAGTTGCTCGAAAAAATTGCGTCGGACGGGGCGGAAAAATATCAGACCGCGTACGACAGTCTGCCGTTTTGTAAAATTTCGACTTTGCACGCTTTTTGCCTTTCACAGGTAAGGGAAAATTTTGATTTTTTCGATATCGAACCGTCTTTTGATATTGCGAGCGAAGATGAAATACAAACGTTTTATAAAAGAGCTTTCAGAAAGGTAGTGGAAAGTTTTTACGGCGAAAAAGACGTTCTTTTTGACGAAATGGTAGATATGTTCGGAACAAAAAGAAACGACGAGGGACTGTTCAACGCCGTTTTAAAACTTTACGAAATAAAAGAAATTATGCCTGACGGCGACGACTTTTTGAAATCGCTATCGGCAGATTTTTGCGATTTTGAACGTAATAAATATTTTGACGAAATCAAGAAGGACGTGCTACGCATTATTTGTTCCGTCGAAGAAGAATTAGATAAAATTATGTATTTATTGCGCAAAGACGGCAATGAAAAGTATTATGATTATTTTACCGCTATTAAAAACGTTTTGCTTGCGTTAAAAAAAGCAGATTGCGTAACGGATACGGCAAATGCCTTTCAGGCTTTTTTCGGTATGGATAACTTTCCGAGAGCTTCAAAACAATGCGACGTTGTTATTGCAAAAGAAGCCAAAGACCTAAGAGACCGTATAAAGAACGCTTTAAAAAAATACGAGAAAACGTTTGCAGATTTATCCGCATTGAAGTTTTCTTTCAGTCAGAACAAGAGCATAACCGAAAAGCTTGTTGAAGCCACCGTTAAATTTGACGCGGAGCTTTCCGCCATAAAGAAAAAAGCGATTAAAATTACGTTTAACGATTTAGAGCATTATATGCTTAAATTGCTTGAATCGGAAAGAGCGGATTCAATTAAGGCGGGAGTCGAACTTGTGTACGTCGACGAATACCAGGATATAAACCGTTTGCAAGAAAGCCTTATTTTAAAACTAGCACCTGTCGACGCTTGTTTTATGGTAGGCGACGTCAAACAGTCGATATACGGTTTCAGACTTGCCGACCCGACTATTTTTATCGACAAACTTATGAGGTACAAAAGCGGAGAGGGAAACGCTATCGAATTGAATTCGAACTTCAGGAGCAAAAATAAAATTCTGTCTTTTGTGAACGATTTATTTTCTGCAATAATGACTAAAGAAAATTCAAATTTCGATTATGCCGAAACTTCAAAATTTATTTTGTCGGACGAACCCGATAACGAACAAAGAGTGGAGATACACGCTTTTGAAAACACCGAAAAAACTGTTGTAAATTTTTCCGGTCTGTATGATATTTCAAAACATGCGGAGCCTGACGAACAGATAACCGATTCTTTTATGGAAGGAAAGTTTATAGCCGATAAAATAAAGGAATTTATCCGCACAGGTAAAGCGAAAAACTACGGACAATTTGCAGTGCTTTTCGACAGACGTTCTCACTGCGCTCAGACGGTATGCGAAACGTTGATAGCCGAGGGGATTCCTATTGCGGGGAACGATTTTATCCGCTCTGATTTTAAACCCGAATGGGAATTGATATTACTGCTTAAAGCAATCGACAATCCGCACAATGCGATACCTTTTGCCGGATTTTTATTGTCCTATTTCGGAGGATATACGAAAGACGAATTATACGACCTGGGAAGCGGCGATTTATTTGTTAATCTTGTCGAAAGAGCGAAAGGAACGGACGATTTTGCGGCGAAGGCGAAAAACACGCTAAATTTGATTGAAAATTATCGCGTCGAAGCCGCCATGGGAACGGTTTCCGACTTTTTGCATAAGGTAGTTTTTGAAACGGGCTATGCGTCGTTTGTCAGAGCGGGCAATGACGTCTTGCCGCAGATAGAAAAATTTATCGGAGAGTTAACCGGCAAGGAAGCCAATTCGAGCATAGCAAGATTTTTAGAATATTACAATGCGGACAACGCAGAAACGAGCGCTGCCCATAAAAGGGATACGAAAGTATCCGTAATGACTATGCATGCTTCAAAAGGACTTGAATTCGATTTTGTGTTTATAGCAAATTGTTCGGAAACTTTCAGAAAAGCGGATAAAAGATACGACTTACTTATAGACCAGGACGGTTTTATCGGCATAAAGGGATTTGATTCCGAAAACAAAACGAAATTACCGTCTTTGAGCTTAGAGGGTACTATAAACGTGCTGAACCGTAAAGAATTTGCCGAAAGGATAAGGCTGTTTTACGTGGCGGCTACGAGAGCAAAAGAATATATGTTTATAACGGGACGCAGTGTCAAGGCCGACGAGAATTCTTTTATGGGATTGGTTTTAAAGCATTGTCTTAGCGTTCAGTTCCACAAGGCAGATTTAAGTCGTTCGGAGTCGGAAATCAAAATGCCGACGTTCGGGACTCCCGATAAATCACTGATGGATAAATTAAACGAATTGTCAGAATTTGATTATCCATATGCGGTTGCTACGGAAACAAGCGCAAAGCAGTCCGTATCGTCTTTGTCGGAAGATAATTATGACGGCACGGTAACGCCGTTTAAAGAGGAGAATATTGAAAAAGGAATTGCATATCATAAAGTTATGCAGAATATCGATTTCGATTCTTTAGACGTGGAGGGCGACGTCGCGGATATGGTAAGGCTAGGCATATTGTCAGAAAAAGAAGCGGAATCGATTGACGTAAAGGAAATTGAAAACTGTTTAAGAAGCGATTTGATAAAATCCTCGATAGGCAAAAAATCGGAAAGAGAAAAACCGTTTACAATGCTTTTGCCAAAAGGCGACGACGCCGTCTTAGTACAAGGCGTAATCGACCTTATAATTTATGATGACGACGGAATCGTTATCGTCGATTATAAAAATTCGGCTAGAAGCGACAAGGCTTTGATCGACACGTATTTTACGCAACTTGATTTATACAGGCAGGCGGTGGAGTCTGCTAATATCGGCAAAGTTAAGGAATGCGATATTTATTCGTTTCCTAAAGGTAAGGCCGTGACGGTTTATAGTAACGTTAAAAAATGATTTTAAGTGTTGATTTTTGTTTTTAGTATGGTATAATATATATTATTATGCTTTCTGATACGCAGGAGAATGTT
>JBJETY010000073.1:0-25897 GCA_051883555.1 Christensenellales bacterium
ATAGTAACAGGCGTCATATCGTTTTCCGCACAAGGAGATAAACAACTATGGATATGGAAATCGTATTTATATTTCATTATTACTCCAAATATTTTTTTACCGCTTCGAAAACGTCTAATTCTGTTTCAACGACGTTTACCCCTTGCTCTTTTACTTTTGCAATAAGTTCGGGAGTACATTTAGATCCCTCGCAAACAACGATTAAACCAATTTCGGCAAGAGTTGCAACCGCACACACGTTAACGTTGGTCATAACCGTAAACCAGGCGCAACCGCTCGGCGCTTTTCCCATAACAAAACTTAGAAAGTCTCCGCAATAACCCGTAGTCAATTCCGCGTCGCCATTCACAAGGTTTACTACGTTTGCGTTAAGTTTTTCAGTCAATTCGTTAATTTTCATTTGCTTTTTTCCTCATTACGTCTTGGACAAGTATCGTTTACGACGCCGCTGATTACGTCTTCCGCAAAAGCTCGACAACTCGGCGCTCCGCAAAGTCCGCAGTCAACTTGCGGAAGAGTTGCCAAAAGCTCTTCAATATCCATAAGCTTTTTCATAGCAAGCGTTCTGTCTTCGTCGATTTTGTCAAAGTTTTTCCATTCGGGTTGATTTTCCCATAAGTAATACGAAAGCGGTTTTCCCACGCTTGCTAAAATATCTTCGTTCGTTCTCGGCAATTTCGAGCAAAGCTCTCTGAGTCTTGCTTTTGTAACAAACGGATTTTCCACGTTAAGTACGCCGCCAACGCAACCGCTTACGCATGCGTTAAGTTCGACAAAATCAACTTCAGTCAGCGTGTTATCTTCGATGCTGTCAAGAATATGTTTTACGTTTTCAATGCCGTCGGCGGCAAGATATTTGCCTCTGTATACCGCAGCCGACTCTCCGCCTGACGTCGCCCATCTGAGCCCCGTACTGCCAAGCTTTGACAACGGTTTGATTTCTGTAAGTTTATTCATAACGGGCACAAGCCGCATATAAACGTCGCCTGCCGAAAGTATGCCGTCGACGTACGGCTTTTCAACGCCGACGCCAAGCTTTAACGCAAACACTTTTGCAGGACAAGGCGATATAAAGAATATGCCGATTTCATTAGGCGCGATACCCCTTTCGGCGGCCTTCTTTTCTGCAATCTCTCTCGCCATTTTTGCAGATATATCAACGGGAGCAAGAGTATTAAGTAAATTTTCTTCAAGGTTATGATAGCGTGACAAAATCAACTCTAAAACCGCAGGGCATGCCGTGCTTATAACAGGCTTTTTAGCTCTTTCCTGGTCAAGCAGAATTTTTGTTACGGCAGAAGCATACTCCGCTCCCCGTCCGACTTCGAAAACGTCGTCGAATCCCAATTCGATAAGTCCGTTTAAAACGTAGTTGATATCGGTTAAGTTGTTAAACTGACCGTAAAGGGACGGTGCCGGAAGCGCCACCTTATATTTATAATTGTAAATTGCGTCGAACCCGTCGTAGGACGCCAATTTGGCTGAATACGGACAAAGACGGACGCACTCGCCGCAACCGATGCATCTATCGTACAAGACGCTCGCTTTTCCGTTTCTGACTCTGATAGCTTCCGTCGGACAACGTTTCATGCACGTTACGCAACCTTTGCATTTTTCAGGGTCAAGAACAACCGTATGAAAATTCCCCATTATTCACCTCTATTGAAAGCGAACGCTCATCGTAACGGTCGTGCCTACGTTTACCTCGCTTTCTATCTTCAACTCGTCAGCATACTTCTTCATATTCGGAAGTCCCATTCCCGCTCCGAATCCAAGAGACCTGACGTCTTCTTCCGCCGTTGACCAACCCGGCGTCATAGCAAGTTCGATATTTTCAATTCCCTTGCCGTGGTCGATAAGCTGAATATCTATATGGTCAACGTCAATATCGACTATGGCCTTTCCGCCACCGCCGTGAATAACCATATTGATTTCGCCTTCATACATAGCTATTGCAACTCTCCTTACGTCCTCGGCAGATATTCCCATCTTTTTTAAGGTGATTTTCACCTGGTCGCTTGCCATGCCCGCCTGAGAAAAATTATTGCCTGCTACGTCAAATTCAAGATGCAGCATTTTTAGTCCTCCGCTTTCAGACCGGCTTTATACAATATTCCGCACGTTGCAAACATTCTGTGCGGCGTTGCTATAACCGTTATTCCACGCTCCTTGGCAAGGTCGATAAGAGTTGAATCGGGAGTCTTACCGCGAACAAGAACAATACAAAGCATATCCATCATTTCAGCCGTTCTGACAACTTGCGGATTACGAAGTCCCGTTACCAGAACCGCCTGATTTTTGACGAATGCCAAAACGTCGCTCATCATATCCGACGCACAAGCCGACGCAAGGTCACAATCCATATTGTTTCCTTCACACAAAACCGTGCCGTCAAGTAATTTTACTATCTCACTGACTTTCATATAGTCCTCCGTAAATTAGCTTTTGCATAAATATATTCTATCAAACTATCAATTAAAATTCAATAGCAATTTTATTGTTAAATTTTTCTGCGCTTTTTTGCATTTGAAAAATAAGTTGTTCTCAAAAAAACATAAATAAACCGCTATTCAACCCTTTGAATAACGGCTTATTTTGTCAGTATTAAATATAAAATTTTTATTAAAGCTGCTGTTAAACGTCGCTTTAGTTAAACGTCGCTTTTAAAACGTTTATCGGCTTATAGCAATATCAGCTTATTGTAAACTCGTGCAACAACTTGCTGACAAACACGTCGCCGCTTCCGCCCTTTGTCAACACCATAAACACAAGTTTATATTCGCCGACTTCAGACGGTCCTTCAACCGTGCCGTCCTCTAATACCGTAGCGGTCGTCGTTTCTTCGCTTGCAGTGTTTACCCAGGCAAAATAACCGCTTTCGCATTTAAGCATAGCAAACAAATCCTCACCGTTTGCGTTTACGATTTCAACGTCTTTGTATGCATTGAACGAAACCTTGTTTCCGTCGTAGGTTTTAGAAAGCGATCCGCCGCGATATTCGTATTTTTCTTCAGGGATAGGTTCAACGTACTCTTCTACGTAATTTCTATACAAGTTTACTTTGTATGACGTACGCGTATCTTCCGATTCAGGAACAGACGTAAAGTAGAAATTTTCGCCGTCTTTAACGAGACGTATATAATCGGCATTATTTGCCATATAAGGCTGTCTGATAGTGACGTATCCGCTCTCATCGAAGGTAAACAGCGTATCGCTATCACCCGTATGACCGTATCTCATAATATTTTTATCCATGCCGACGTATACAATCATACTGTCCTGCGTTGCAAAGTAGCCCGTGCCCATATCCCATAACAGAACTTCTTCTTCGTTTACCGTATACTTTTTCTGCGAATTGTTATAATGGAACGGCTCGAAAACAAACGCATATTCGTCTCCCAAAGAAAAACGTCCGTTTTCGTCAGGCGTCACTTCTATTGCATTTGCCGTTACGCCCGTTCCCATAGATTCAGAATAAACTTCAGGCATTTGCATTGCATAGTATTTTCCTTCTGCCTGAGCAATTATCGAATAATAATTTATCACGGTGTTATATCCGCTTCTCGTACACGTCGTTGAGATATCGCTATATTGCGTAATCTTTTCAAACACGCGCGGCGAAACCTTTGCAGGGATAATAAGTTTGTCGACTCCGTCATACGTCAAAACAAATTCATATTCTCCGACAACCGCAGGTCCCCACATATGATATTGCGTTTCCATAGTTACGTCGTCCGCCTTATCGACGGTTGCCTTTGTCGATTTGTCGCGCCAATAATAACCAACGTTAAAATCAAAATAGTCTCTCATGTTCTTTCCGTAAACGTATATCTCGCTTTTAAGAACAAAGAGAGCTCCGCCGTCGTATTCTCTTATAATGTTCGGCAACGTATAACTTCCGACGTATTTGAACGCTTCGTCAAATTTTGCAACGACCCTAAGATTGCTTCCGTCTATAGTAAATGTTTCTTCGGCTTCCGACGAATAGAACGTTTCGATTTCATCTTCGATGGTATACCAACCGATGAAATAATAATCTGCGTTTTCCGTTGCGGAAATCGTAACCGTATCGCCGTTTGCCAATTCTTCTACAGAACAAGCCGTGCCTTTATTTACGCCGCCAATCGTCAAAGTTCCGTTTTCGGTAGTCGCAGAAAAAACGTATCCCGTTGCAGAAACGATTTCATTGAATCTTGCATAAACTACGCTATAATTTTTCGTGAAAGAATAAGTGCTTTCCGTCGAAATCAAGACTGCACTACCGTCGGTTTTAGCCCCGGTATACCATCCTACGAATTCATAACCGACTTTTGCCTCGGCTTGCAATCTTACTGCTTCGATTGCGGTCAACTTATAGCTGAACTCCGTAACCTTAGTTTCAGGCGTAACCGTATTGATTACGTAGCCTTGCGAAGCGCCGTCCGCATAAGCTTTGAAATCGAATTTTTCCACCTCAGGTTCTTGTGCAGCAACGATAAATACCGAAAAACTTTCCGTTTCAAAAGTAATCTTTCCGTTTTCATACGTTGTCTCAAGCGTTTCTACAACGTCGTCATTAATGTGAAAAGTTACGTATCCCGTCTCGCTTTCAAACGGTGCAGGCATCGTGACTTTTACTTTCTTTCCCGGTTGAACTTTATTTCCGCTTTTAAATACGGAAATATCGTAGATTGCGCATTTCTCTTTATTATAAGCCTTATCGCTTATTTTAAGTATTGCTGTCTCTCCCTTTTCACTGTCGGCGGATATAGACGCCGCCTCGAGCGTTGAACCAACTTCAAATTCGCCCGTTACGACAATTTCATCGCTCTTTACGTTTGAAACGGTACCGCTGCCTTGATCTTTGTCGCTGCATGCCGTCAAAGTAAAGCATGCTATGACCGTAAGCAAAACCAACAAGACTGATATGATAAAATTCTTTTTCATAAAACCTCCAGATAAAATTTTACAAAACCTTTTTACAATTTATTATGAATTTTATCACTACGCCATTTCATTAACAACAAATTAAACTTCGATATTTTTTTTTATGACCAGATGGCCATTTTTTGCTTTACGTTTAATTACTAAAAGTGAACGATAGATTTAAATTTTTAAAGGCTAAAAATTCTTTTGGCAAAACTTATTTCATTCACCGAAACTAAAACTCTTTTTGTCAAACTCTTTTCATTTACCGAAGCTAAAACTCTTTTTATCAAACTATTTTCATTTACCGAAACTAAAACTATTTTTGTCAAACTATTTTCATTTACCGAAACTATTTTTATCAAGCTAATTTCTTTCTTAAAATAAACAGTTTTATCAAAGCTAAAAAACTTAAAAAAGCACGACAGTACTTGTCGTGCTTTAACAAAATATATTATCGACTAATTATTGTCGGATAACAATTCTATTCCGATAAATAACTTACTTCTACGTCGCTTCCCGCCCAATCGGCAGACCAACCCTCAGGCTTCGACGTTTTTGTAAATTGTACGCTTATGGTGCAACTTCTGCCTGAAAACACTTGCGAGCCCATTGTCGTTATGCTCAAAGGCAACGTTATATTGTCTGTAACAACCACGTTTTGAGATAAAGTCTTAAACGCATTGTCTCCAATTTTCGTTACGCTGTCTGAAAGCGTTATGGACGTAAGCTGCGCACATCCTAAAAACGCATTAGCACAGACAGTTTCTACACCCGTAAGGTCAACCGCCGTCAACTTAGAATAGGCAAAAGCGTTAGCGCCGATAAACTTAATTCCGCCGATAGTTACCGATTCAAACACTGAATTTTCAAAAGCGTTTGCGGCAATTCCCTCCGTTCCGCTCTTTAAAGTTATTGACGTAAGTTCGCTATCTTCTAAGCCAACCGCCCAGACGCCGGCATAATAAACGTTGTTTTCTAAAGTATATTCCGCTTTTTTAGGTTTTCCTGCAATAGCGCCGTCAGACTTGGAAATAAGCACTCCGCCGCTCGACGTAAAATATTCGTTTTCTACGATTTCAATGCTTTCCAGCCCTTCAACGTCGGCGATAACTTCCTGTTTGAACTTTGTCACCGTAACAGGCAATGAAATCGTTCCCGTATAAGCCGTCGGGCAATAGACTAATTCGGTTTTTGCTTTGTTATAAAGCAAGCCGTCGCTTGACGTGAAATTTGCGTTTGTCGCCGAAACGATAACTTCTTTAAGATTAGTCGTACCCGTAAATGCTGAACGGGCAAGAACGGTGTTAAAAGCAGTTAAGCCGTCGCCGAAAACTACTTTTTTTATCGAAGCGATATTGGACAACGCTCCGTAATTCAAGGTTACGTTCGTTCCGTAAATTTCGACTTCGTTAAGCGATGAAGGAATATAATACGTCACCTTTTGATTTAAATTAGCAGAATTGGTGGTGGAATAGCTCTGCTCGACCGCTACGCCGCCGTCATACGACGAGTCTCCGAAGATATATCCGAGCAAAGCGCTCTTTCCCGTTGCGGAAGCACTTGCGCCGACAAAAGGCAGACCGATTTTAATAAGATTTTTAGCTCCGCTGAATGCGCCTTTTCCTATCGTATTAACGCTTACCGGCAAGGATATTTCGCTGCCCAGATAATCGTTGAAGGAATTTTTTTCAATTATTTCAATTGTGCTTTCGTTATCGAAAGTTATTGTTGCCCAAGTTTTTCCGAACGCAAATTGACCTATCGTTTGTACGTTTTTGCCAATTACGATTTCACTTGCCTGACTCTCATAAAAAGCATAATCGGCAATCTCGGTCACGGTATCTACAATGCTTATAACTCCCGTTTTTGCCTTAGGAACAAACAGCAACTTCGTCTGATTTGCGTTATAGACAAGTCCGTCTTTGCTCGAAAAATATTCGCCTTTAGTTTCAATACCGTTTACGTCCGTTATCGAATACGATTTAGCGTTAATTTTATCGAAGTCGATAGAAGTCAGCGTGTTCAACAATTTCTGCGCTTCTTTCTCACCGTCGGGAATCAACACTAATTCGGTTTTTGACGAATTATAAATTATTCCGTCATATGCAAAATACAGCGTACTTTCTCCGTCAAAAGAATAGCTTGTTATTCCCGAACATTTTTCAAAAAGCGACTGAGAAAGCGAAGTCAACTCTTTCGGAAGAACGACGTCACCCGAAACGTCGGACGGAACAAAAAGAATTTTCTTTTTATCATTTGAAATTACAATTCCCGACGAAATCACAAGATTCGTATTTCCCGCAACGTCCAAGGTTGAAAGATTGTCGAAAATGCCTTCACCGAAATATAAAGCGTTTGCGTTTAAAACGAGGTTCTTTACGTCTGATGAATCAAACGCACTCTTGCATATCTCTTTAACGCCGGCAGGCAAAGTCAAAGTTTTATCGCCTACGCTACCGCTTAAAGAATTTATTACAAGAACGCAAATCAGACTCTCTTTGTTTTTATCGTAAACTACTCCGCCGTCTACTAAATAATTCGAGCCGAGATTAAGATTTACAAGGCTGTCGCAACCGTTAAACGCTCCTTTAAAGCCTTGCAACCGTCTGTCAATAACAGCTCCGCTCTCTTCATCGATAATTTCATTGTATTTCAAAGCAAGTTCAACGCCGTCGCCGCTAAAAGTTATGTCGGTTAAAGTCGTACAACCGTTAAAGAGATAATTGGCTACGATTTCGTCGCTACCTTTTAAACTCAGCGTAACTTCCTTAAGAGTGGACGGCAAATAGTATTCGTTAGTTTTGGTTCCGTTAAACTGTTTCGTCAACACTCCGCCCGTATATTCGCTTTTGCCGAACAAATTGCCGAATTGATAATCTATATTCGGAATCGAAAGCTTAACAAGATTTTTAACACCCGATAAAACGCAATCGGACAACCCTGTCGCAATTTGCACGTCAACTTCTTCAAGAGAAAGATTGCTTAACGCTCCGTATGAAACGGTACAGCTCTTATTTAATTTAACGCTCTTTAACGATTTCGGAATATAAAACGCATAAGTGCTATATGCAGAATAATTCTGTATCGTAAGAGTCGTTTCATTCTCTGCCGAAGAATAATCGGTGTCGCCGAAAAGATATCCCAAGAGTCCGCTGTAACCCGTTGCCCCGCTGCTCTTGCCGATAAAAGGCAGAACTAAAGTTTTTAGCGAAGTTGCGCCATAAAGGCAGCCGAATTCGCATTCCGTTATTTCATCGGATATTTCATAATTTTCGCCTATGGTTTTTGCAGCCACAAGAATAAGTTTACTCTTTTTGCCACCGTCAAGCATATATAAAGCATTGCCGTCGACGACAAATTTTTCGCTATCGGCAAGGCTTATCGTACGCAGATTTTTTGCGCCATAAAGCGCTTTATCGCTTAAATATGAAAGTGTAGACGGCAACTCTAACGTTTCAAGAGACGACAAACCGTTTAAAAAACCGGTGTAAATACCTATGGTACCGTCTTTAAACGAAACCTTATTCATTTCTTTATTTGCCACGGAAATAGCCCAATTACCGAGATAATTTATTCCGTTTACCGTATCATAAATTATTTTCGTTCCGTCAAACGCGCCTTCACCTATCAACGCGATACTGTCAGGCAGATTTACGATTTCCAAATTAGAACAATTTGCAAATGCATTTTCTCCAATCGAAACAATACCGTCAGGAAGTTTAACGCTTTCTATAATAGTATTGCCGCTAAATGCGTCGCTTGCAATTTTTGCCACCTTTACGCCGTTTCTTTCAGACGGAATAACGATATTTTTGTCACGGCAACCGGAATCGATACCCGTCACCGTATACACACCGCCCTCCAAAGCATATTGAAGCATTATCGTAACGTCCGACGACGGTAAATCGGAAGGATTGGTTGAACTGAATTTAAAATTATACGTCGTTCCCGAATCAGTTACCAAGACAAGTAAATTATTCGACAACATACCTTTGACGTAAGTCTTTTCGTTTTTATATAGCGTAAAATCGTTCTTTCCGTCGTAATAATACGTTCCGCTTCCGAAGTATGGAAAATCGAATCCGTCCGCAACCGTTAAAGTGTATTTATCCTCATCGATTTCCAACACGACTTTATCGGTCATATCCCCCGAAAGAACCAGATAATATTTACCCGACGTAAGATATTCCTTTTTTTCAGGTATCAGAAAAACGCAAAGGAGCGTAACCAAAAGCGCAACCGCTAAAACCGACGCCACGCTGATTATGATTATGAGTTTTTTCTTTTTATCCATTTCAACCTCATTAAACCGTACAATTAAAATTATTATAACATTTATTAGGTTTTTCGTCTATCGCAATTTTATCTATTATGCATATAACCATTTTATCCGTTATGCGTAAACTATTTTATCGCAATTACGTCAATATCGCAATTTAAGCGGCATTAAACGCAATTATGCAATTATATTAAATACGCAATTATGTTAAATATGCAATTATATTAAATAAGTGGCAAAACAATTTGCCACTTAAATAATAATACTTTTTTGTGCTTTATGAAACCGTTAATAAAAGGTAATTAACGTTTACGCATTAGCCTTGATATTTTGCAAGGATGCCAGGAATATCATCCGGAACAAGCTTTCCGTATACGTCCTCGTTGATGGTAAGAACAGGAGCAAGGCCGCAACATCCGATACAACGGGTTGCTTCAAGCGAATACATACCATCGTGTGAAGTGCCGCCTGCGTCGAGTTTCAATTCTCTTTCAAGACGTGACAACAAGTCGCCCGAACCTTTAACGTAACAAGCTGTACCAAGACAAACTGCAACCGCATATTTACCGGCAGGATTTAATTTAAATTGAGAATAGAAAGTCGAAACGCCGAAAACTTCTTCAAGCGGAACGTTAAGTTCTTCAGAAACGATTTTCTGAACTTCGATAGGGAGATAACCGTATATTGCCTGAGCGGTTTGAAGAGCCGGCATGAGATTTCCGTCCATCTTTTTGATTTCCGCTAACTTTTCTCTTAATTCTTTCTCTTGTTGTTTTGTACCGGTAAAATCAACCGTTGTAAGTTTAACTTTTGACATAAATTCCTCCTTAGAGAACGTTTGTTTATTTCCACACATGATTATAGCATAATGATTTACGTTTGAAAAGTCAAAATCAAAATTTTTGTAAAATAAAATCTAATTTATTCAATTTTAAGTCTTTTGAACCGAATAAATTCCATTATTTTTATAAAGCACCATTTTTCGATTTCATTTCTAAACTCAAAATGCCGTTATCGTATGAAGTTTATAAAAATTATTGTTTCGCCGTTTAATTGAATGAACTCTGAAAGGCATATTCTATATGCGATTTACGCATCATTAAACTGCCCTTCAAACGCTCGTTTTGCCACGTGCTTTACGCGACGAAAAGCATTGTAATAATTAAAAAATTCAATCGATTACAATACTTTTCGGCATAAGTTGATTTTAGTTATCTATATAAAACTAAATTTGTTTGAACGTTAAAGCCGGCTTTCTCTTATGCTCCGTTCTTTCGTTTGCCGTCTGAATTTTTTTGATATTTTCAGGCGTTCCCGTGCCTTTCAGGATATATTCGTCGATTTCGGCATAAGTGATACCCATTTCCTGTTCGTCCGTCTGTCCCTCAAAAAGTCCAGCCGACGGAGCTTTTGTTATTATCTGTTCAGGGCAACCGAGTTCTTTAAGCATTGCAAAAATTTCCGTCGTCGTCAAATCGGCAATAGGATTAAAATCATATGCGCCGTCGCCCCATTTAGTAAAATATCCCATAGTCGCTTCCGAACGATTGCCCGTTCCTGCAACAAGCAAGTTATGCGACTGAGCATAAGCGTAAAGCGTAATCATTCTGAGTCTTGGGTTGATATTCATTTTTGCCATTTTCTCACGCTGTTCGCCCATCTCGGTCAGATTGTCGCCCATCATCGACACAAACGCTTTTTTAACGTCCGTTAAATCAAGCTGAATATTTTTGATATTGAACTTTTTTGAAACGGTCAAAGCGTCGTCTCTGTCGATGCCGAAATTTCGACTGCTTTCACAAGGCATAATTATGCCCACGGTATTGTCGCAAGCCATCTTGCAAAGTATGCTTACAAGGCTGCAATCTTTTCCGCCGCTGTTTCCGTAAACGATACCGTCTGCATGTGCGTCTGCTACAACTTTTTTAATCCATTCTACCCTTTCTTTGATATCCATATTGACTCCTTTGCCCTATTTTAACGGGCAATAATAAAATTGTATCAACGTTAACCATTACGCTTAACTTTAAAACGCAAATTGCCAAAAGCAACTGCTTTTGGCAATTTCAAACTAAAATAATCACGTAGCCGAACTTTGTCATTATGCGTTGTTGATTATTAAAATTAAGCGTACAAGTTTTAGCCTTTATTTCTATCAAGCGTACGGCTTTTAGTCTTTATTCTCTTCCGACTGAGTTTTTTCTGCTTCCGCCGTAGCTTCGGCAGCGGCTTTTGCGGCGGCTTTTTCTGCTTCAATAGCTATTCTTGCCTGTTCGGCTTTTTCAGCTTCCGCTTTTTTATGCAAATCGATAAACTCTTCTATTTTTGCAAGAAAATCTGCATAAACTTCTTTATTGTTGGTTTCATTGAGAATTTCGTGACGAGCGTCCGGATAAAGTTTTAACGATAAATTCTCAATTCCGAGTTTATTATATTGCTTATAAAGTTTCGTGACAAGTTTTCCGTTTCCACCTACAGGGTCACGATCGCCCGAGAAAATTGCGATAGGAAGTTTTTTATCGATTTTATTCAGATTGCGTTTAAAATATGCTCTTCTGAGTCCGTTAAGGAAA
Source organism: Christensenellales bacterium (assembly GCA_051883555.1). Lineage (GTDB taxonomy): Bacteria > Bacillota > Clostridia > Christensenellales > CAG-917 > CAG-917. The sequence continues at coordinate 11,761 of JBJETY010000073.1, forward strand.
TACTCAAAAAACGCTATGGACATAACGTATCCGCATTGTTCGTCAGCTTCGTATTTTGCAACCTGCTCTTTATCGCGGCTAAGCCAACCAAAGTTTGTTCCTTCGTCTGCAAACGGTTTATTATATCCGCCGAAACTGAGTTTATCCAACAGCTTTGCCGGTTTGTTTTTCTTTACAAATGCAGATTGAATTCTTGCAATAAGGCCGCCGAAATCAATCATAATACCTTTCATACATGCCGAACCGCTAAGAATTACGCCGCATGCTTCGTTGCAAAGTTCGATATAACGCTGAGTCATAAAACTTCCATAGCTATGTCCCAAAACGACGACAGGTAAATTGTATTTTTCCTTAAGATATCTTGTCATTGCTATTTCGTCTTTGACCGAATCGAGATAGATATTACCGTCGTGATATCCTATAGTTTCCTTAGTTTCCGTTTCGCCATGCGCTCTATGGTCGTCTGCCCAAACTATAAAGCCGTTGTCGTTTAAAAATTTTGCAAAATCATCATATCTTCTTGCATGTTCAGCCATGCCGTGAACGATTTGCACTATGCCCTTAGGAGTTTTAACTTCATCCCACAAATAACATTGAATAATAGTTTTATCAAAACTTTCAAATTTTAAACATTTCATTTTTTAGTCTCCTTAAACTCGCAAGCGAATTTCAACTTATATTATACGATAATTATATAACACAGTATACCATTTTGCAAACATTTTTTTATTTTAAACATACTATGTTTAGGAGGCTGTATGAAAACTATCATTTTAACGGGTGGCGGTACAGGCGGACACGTATACCCTAATATTGCCATGCTTGACCAGATTAAAAACTATTTTGATAAAATATATTATTTCGGCGTAGGCGGAATTGACGAAGAATTGGCAAAAAAGAGCGGCTTGCCGTTTTTTAAGACCGATTACGTAAAGTTCGACAGAAAACACCTTTTCAAAAATGCGACTATTCTGTATAAACTCAATTCAGCCAAGAAAAAAGTCATGGAACAAATTTACGGTTTAAAACCTGACGTGGTACTGTCAAAAGGCGGTTATGCCGCACTTCCGACTTCAATAGCCGCATTGGATATGAACGTCCCCGTTATCTGTCACGAATCCGACGTAACTTTGGGGCTTGCAAACAGATACGCAAAATTTAAAGGCGCAACCATGGCTTATGCCGACAAAGAAAGCGCATTAAAATATAAAGGCGAATTTACGGGTATTCCTTTAAGACAAGACCTGTTTAAAATAAGTAAATTCGATGCAAGAAGCAAATTGAACGTCAATAAAACTCTCGTACTTGTAATCGGCGGCTCGTCGGGAGCAACTGCAATAAACGAAATCGCAAAGAGCTTGCCGGACAAATTAGGCAAAAATTTTTTCATCGTCCATATTTGCGGAAAAGGAAAAGCCGACGGTACGGTCGGAGAAAACTATTTGCAACTCGAATACACTCACGATATGCCGCTGTATATGAATGCGGCGGATATCATTATTTCGAGATGCGGCGCTACAAGTCTGCACGAAATTGCTGCGTTAAAGAAAAAAGCCGTTTTTATCCCCCTTCCGAAAGGAATAAGCCGCGGCGACCAGATTCTAAATGCCGAAATCGCAAAAAAACACGGCGGCACGGTTCTTTATCAAAACGACCTTTCCCTGCTCAATCTCACTAATTCTATTTTAAATGCCGACAAAAGAATGACGCCGATTTGCGAAAATCCGAACGAAAAATTGTTGAGTTTAATCCTGAAAGCGGCAAAAATTGTAAGATAAAGCGCATATTTACACAGTCGATAAATAGGCATTTTCTTCCGTTTATAGCTTTCTTTGTAAAAGCTATTGAAAACGGTTTTACGTTGTGATAAAAGCATAGTCGGAGGACAAAATGCAATCTCAAAACAGCGTAATAAAATGGATTCTCATCATCCTTCTTGTTGCAATCTGCGTAACTTGCTTTATACTGTGTATGACAATAAACAACACGGCCGACGGAACAGGCGGAAATGCCGCTACCATAGCCGCACCTAAACAAATTCAGGGCGAAACAAACGAAACCGAAGGCACAAGCAATGCGGAACCCGAAAAAGAACAAGAAACCGTATATTCTACTCTGCCGCGAAACGCAGCAGAATTTGAAAACTACAAAGTCGGACATGTCGGCGGCACGTCAAGCGACGTACTGAAAAACGCTTTTTGTTTCGGACAAAGTTATTTTGCCGTGATAGAAACAAAATCCGACGATTACGATTTTATACATAGCGGAATAGCAATTGCGGAAATAAAGGATAACGCACTTATAAAAACCGTCGTTTTTGCACAAAACGAGGAATATATAAAATCCGATTTGATAAACGGCTTTTTGACTGTCCTTACAAAAACCGACAAACTTAACGTTTACTCAATAAGTCCTACGCTCGCCGTCACGGCAAAACAGGAATTCGATTTTGACGACGCACTATTTATCGAATGTACCGCTAAAACGCTGATGTTCGGAATTAAGGGCACTAACCTCTATGCGTATAATTATTCGGCTGTAAAATCGGTTTATCTTTCTAAAACGACTGTAGCGGAAAATTCAACGCTTATTTCAACTTTCAAAACGGACGGCGGCTATGCAATTTTTACAGGCGGCAACGGTTTAAATCTTTATTCATTCAACACGGAATTTAATTTCGTCTATTCAATCGACGGAGAATATTTAGATTCAGTATTGTCAAACGACTACCTAGCCGTAATAACGAAAAACGATACTAGCAACAAAATTCACCTGTTTTCGCACGTCTTTAATTACGTTGGAGTGTTAAATTCCGCCCTTAGCGATTATGCGAAATTTTATCCCGTACAAAGCGGCTATCTGCTTATAACCAATAACGGATATTATAACCTTTGCAAACATTTTGATTCACTGTGCTACAAGGCGTTTGAAAAAAGCTACGACTCAATCGCCGTTGCGATAAATCAAAATACGGGTTACATTTTGGCACAAGAAGAAAACGTGTTCGATATTATCTCTTTTGAAAATTTCGGCGATTATAAAATTTCAGACACGATAAATGCCAAACCGCTTGAAAAAAGAATATTTGCTACACAAAACGGATTTACGGCATTTTTTACCAACACAACAAGGGACGGCATTTTCAGCGAAAATTTCGGCGATTATGAAACCTTCTGGATAAGCTATGCCGCATAACTTGTCAGGTCTTGCATAACTACAAACGACTCGTCGATAACTTTATACCGAAAGCGGCAATATTTTATAAAAGCTGAACGAAAAACCGCAACAAAGTAAAAATAATAAATAAAGGTATCGAGATTAAATATAAGTGTTAAGCATTAAATTTTAATGCTAAATATTAAACGTTGTAGGTTAATTGAGTAAAATAAACGACTAAACCCGATAAAGAAAAAACATTTAATAAATTATACCTTAATTAAATAAGCATTTAATTTAGCATGCTTATTATATTTTCTTGAAACGCAACGCTCTATGTGATAAAATTTAAATATGGATAATGAATATAGAGGCGAAAAGAAATCCGCACCTGAACAGCAAAAAGGGGCTGCCCTTTTTTGCGAACAAAAAAACGCAAACGAAATTAGCGGCGCCGACGGTTTAAACGCAAATTCATGCGTTTGCGACGAAATGCAAAAATTCGGCAATTTCGGGCAGTTTCAAAATACGCCCGATAGCGTTGCCGACAAATGCGACTGCTCGCAACCATATTACAACTATCCTCAATTTACGCCGCCCGCAACTGTCACAAAGGTCGAAACAAATAAAACGCTCGACTTAATCGGCATAATTTCTCTTGCGTTAGCAATAATCGGCATAACGTTGTTCATCCTTCCGTGGATAGATATCGGCAACTTAATGAACAAATGGGGGCTGTTTAAACAATTTACCACTCTTGAACAAAATATGTCGTTTGTCGTAGGAATGTTTTTTGCTTCCTTCTTTGTCTTTCTGGCAAGCGCAATACTCGGAGTTTTATCTTTAAAAAAGAATTCTAAATCCGCTATGTGCGCGCTCTTTATAAGCGGAATATCTATAATCCCGTCTTTGAGCTTTTCAATCATATTCGCTTTTACAAAAACTCTAACCGACTTGCTTATTTAAAAGATAAAACCGCTTGAGCGGTTTTATTTATGCAAAAATTTTCGAAAGCTGATAAAAATGTTTTTCAATTTAAAGCTATGGCAATCATTATAACTATAAATTTAACTGATATATCAATTATTATGCCTATAAATATAAATGATATATCAATTATTATGCCTATAAATAAAAATCATATTGAATATTAAATTTATTGTTTTTCTTTTAAAAATATTGACTACTTTTCAATTTTGTCGTTTTCGCTATTTTCTTTTTTGTCTTCACTATTTTCGAACTCATCACCTTATTCGCACATAGTTTCTGCTTCGTTCTTGGTCTCTGCATTTTTTGTTTCTAATTTTACGTCGGTAAGTCCTACAACGTTATCAATCGGCACGGAAAACGCAATTCCGTGACCGGCAGTATTTAATCCGACAGATTTATAAAGAGCATGTAAAACAGCTTCACGCAAATCGGCAGGAACGATAATCATAACCATTTCTTTTTCCGGCTGAATGGTTATGCTAAAAAACTTTTCTGCAGCTTTGTTTGCTGTACCGTGTGCGCTTATAACCGTACCTCCCATTGCTCCGGCATCTCTTGCGGCATCCATAACCGCTTCGGAAAACCCTGCGTTTACGATGCAAATAATCAATTCGTGCTCAAAGTTTTTCATTTTTTATCTCCTTTTACAGTTTTGGTATTGTTGCTCAAAAAACCGTAAATAGCCACGCCTATTATGCTTGACATAGGAACGGTATACGCTATTCCCTTTCCGTCTTTTATTGTGTTAAATCTTGTTTCCAGAGCGGATAACGCTTCTAAAACTTTATCTTCTTTAATAATGCTGAAAATAACGGCTTTAGGACTTTCCTCAACGCCGAGCAATTTTAATATATGTTCGTTTGCCGTACCGTGAGCCCTTACGGACAGTTGCATATTAACTTCGAAAGATTGAATAAGGTCGATATAAAATTCTGCTTTCGAACGATTGACTACCGTGATTAACAACTCCAATTTACTAAGGTCGGTCTTTTTTCTGTCTGCGGTTTTCGGAGTATGCGTTTTATCTTTCGACGCAAAAGGATTTAACGATTTAATTCTTTTTGAAATTGTCAACGATTTTTCCTGTGCCATTTTTACCTCACATAAATTCAATTATACGTTCGTCGTCATCGTCAACGATTCTCTTCATCTCGATAGACTGTCTGACCTTCTTTGCGGCAACTGCCTTAAAACCAAGAAGCTGAATCGTAATAAGCGGCGTCATTGCAACCATTGCAACAACTCCGAACGCAAATTCAAGGACTTCGGAAGCTCCGCCGATTACGCTGCATGCTCCTATCGAAAGCGGCAATATAAAACTAGAAGTCAAAGGTCCGCTTGCAACACCGCCGGAATCGAATGCGATAGCCGTATATATTTTCGGTACAAAAAACGATAATCCTATAGACAAAATATAGCCCGGAATAAGATAATAAAGCAATGAAAATTTAAATATGATTCTTATCATCGAAAGGCCGATAGAGATTCCTACGCCTATGCTTAAAGCAATAAGCATAGAACGTTTAGTAACCATACCATCCGTTATCTCTTCAACTTGTTTATTCAGAACGTGTACGGCAGGTTCTGCTAAAACTACCACAAGACCTATCACGAAACCGAACACTACCAAAAGCGGCTGACTGAAATTAGCCAATTCTCTTCCGAGTTTAAAGCCAATAGGCATAAACCCGACCTCTACCGCCGTTAAAAACACTACAAGTCCGATAAACGTATAAAGTATGCCGATAATAATTTGCAAAATCTTTTTCTTAGGCAACTTGAGAACGGTAAATTGTAGGATGAAAAAGAAAACGACAATCAACCCCAAAGCAATCAGAACATCTACCATAGTGTCTAACAATATCTTGCCGAAATTCGCTCCAAGTGATGATTCAACCGAATATTCTGCAAGAGTATAATCGATACTGCCTTCAGAAAAAATAGACAACAGCAAAACGGCAAGAATAGGGCCTATCGAGCACAAAGCAACAAGTCCGAAACTGTTTTCCCTACTGTCACGGCCACCTATCGTCGAAGCGACACCCACTCCCAAAGCCATTATGAACGGTACGGTTATAGGTCCCGTGGTAACTCCGCCCGAATCGAATCCTAACGGCAAAAGTTCGCCCTTTCCGCTTTCAATCAAAAGAGCGGCTATTGCAAATAAAACCAGATAGAAAAACATAAGAAGCGATGACAGATTAACTTTTTTTACGATTTTTATAATTGATAAAAGTAAAAACAAACCGACCCCGACGCCTACTACAACAATCAGCACGGTACCGTTCATTACGGTACTTACCTGGTCTGCAAGCACGCTCAAATCAGGTTCGGCAATCGTTATTAACACACCCATTCCGAAACCTACTCCAAGCAAAAGAGGTAAATTTCTCGACTTCGTCAAACCTGTACCTACCTGCTCGCCCATAGGAGTCATGGCTAAATCAGCACCGAGATTAAAGAGAGCTATTCCTAACATAAGGAAAACGGAACATACGGCAAACGTAACGATTTCCGTTACGGAAAATTCACAAATCGGAGTTACTGACAAAATAAGCACTATCGCCGCAACGGGAAGTACCGAAATAACAGATTCTTTAAATTTTGACAATAACGCCTTTAACATTTTTACCACGATTATCCTTTATAAAGTGACAGAATATAAATTAGTACGTTCTAAGTTTTTAGTACTCTAAAATTTAAACACGTTATAAGTTTTTAGTGCTCTAAAATTTTAACGAGTTCAAAGATTTTAGCGCTTCTTCAATTTCAACGGGTTCAAAGATTTTAGTATTCCTAAAATTTAATCCATCTATGTTTTAATGCGTTCTATGGTCAGCGTATTATCGACTAATCGCACTTGCTTTTTTAAACTCATTTACAATTAACAAACGCCGATTTAAACAAGACCCGAGCCAGATAAAAACAAAGTTTTTTCTGCGCTATAATTTAAGCCGTTGAAATCACGACGGAAAAGTTAAAATCAATCGTTATTATATAAAAGTGTTTTTATTATAAAAGGTATTTTTACTTTACCATAGATTTTTTTCCGAATCAATATTTAATACTGAAGTTTTTCGTTCCGTATTATTTATAAAAAGCCCGAAAATATTTATTTATATTTAGGGGCTTTTATTTACTTATTTTATCTTTTGAAAGGTAATCCGAATATTATACTAATTATTCAAACACTTCTTCTTTAACTTTATTCAAAAACTCTACAAGAGCACTCAACGGAATTGCATAATTTATTCCCAAATCGCCCGACATGGCGTCGACTACGCCCACAAGTTCGCCGTCCGAATCCAAAAGCGGTCCGCCCGAGTTTCCGTGCAAAGTGTTTGCGGTGATAACGATAAATTCATTATCGCCTACAACTCTCGAGTCGTTAGACACAAGACCGTCAATTATGCAAAGACCTTTTCCCGCGCTGTTTCCTATTGCATAGATTCTCTCGCCCGTTCTCACAGGGTTTTTAGCAAATCTAACAGGTTTCAAATTTTCCTTATCGAGCTTTAATATCGCAAGGTCTCTTTTCGGGTCGCAATAAACAAATTCCAACTCATACTTTTCGTTTGACTTATAAGCCTTGCATAAAATCATCGATGAGATACTGTCTATCTTTCCGTCTTCGGTAAGCTTTGCAATTACGTGTGCGTTTGTAATGAGATAGCCGCCTTCAATTATAAAACCGCTTCCCACCTGAAGTTGGTCGCCGAATACGGAAATAAGCGAATATACGCTGTCGCGGTTCATATCAAAAACGTTCAAGCCGCCGTTTCCGCTTTTTTGTTCGGTCTTATCTTCCTTAGCTTTTTCTTCAACAGACGCATCGGTTTTCTTTTCTTCCGCGGCGTTCGAATTTTTGTTCTTTAAATTAAAAACTCTTAACTTAGACTCGGAATTAAATTCGCCAAGGCAACTACGGCATTGATATCCATAAAACGTATTTCCGTCTTTTTCATATTCGACAAGTTCGTCGATTTCATTGCTTCCGCAAATTTCGCATCTGTCGCATCTGAAAACCATTCCCATAGTAATCCCTCCTATTCTCCGACTTCGTCACCGTTTCTGTATGCGTCAAACTTTGCCAATTCCTCTTCGGTGATTACGTTTCTGGTATTTTTCATAGCTTTTTTAAGGTCGTCGTTTGTAATGTTTTCTATTTTTGACGAGTGAATTGCTCTTTTATAAGCTTCAAGTTTTACTTTTTCACATATAGCGGTAATATCGCCGCCACCGAAACCTTCAAGCGATTCGGCAAAAGCCACAAGGTCAACGTCTTCGTTTTTCGGCAAACCTTTTAAAGATTTATTAACCATAAATTCACGAGCGCCCTTGTCAGGAAGTCCGACGTAAATCTGAGTATCGAAACGTCCGCCACGTACCATAGCGCTGTCAATTGCCCAAGGACGGTTTGTTGCGGAAATCAAAAGAAGCATTTTGTTCGTTTTCGACTTTTTAAATCCGTCTACTTTTGTAAGGAACGTAGCAACAAATCTTGACATTTCGGCGTCAACGCCGCCCGTACTGTCGCTTCGTTTAGACGCAACCGAATCGAATTCGTCGAAGAAAATTATCGCTCTTTCGTTTTTCAGCGCCGTATTGAAAAGCGCGTCAAGCTGTTTCGAGCTGTCGCCCATATATTTGGAAATAAGGTCCTGACAATTTATTGCATAAAACTTTGCGTCTACCTCGCCTGCGATTGCACGAGCAATAAACGTTTTACCTGTTCCGGGTGGTCCGTAAAGCATAATTTTTGCTCCCGGTTTTATATTGTATGCCTTCGCCAATTCCGGATTGTTTAAAGGAGCTAACACTTTAAAACGTATCTGTTCTTTTACGTCGTCCAAGCCTGCGACGTCCGCAAAAGTAATTTTATTTTCGTCAGGCTCAATCGGCTTAAATTCGGCAATATCGTCGTCCTTTTTCTCGCCGTCGCCATTATCCCCATCGGACTTCTTATTAGCGTTAGGCGTCATTTTTACAGGTTTTTTCCCCGAACAATTTGCTCTGACAAAATTAAGTATCTTTACTGCGTTTTTATGATATTCCAATTTAACGTCGTTTGTCGTCGCCGTTTGCGAAATATCGTCGGCAAGTTCCGCCGCTCTCAAAAATGCGTCACGAGCGCCCATTATGTCGCCTGCAGCATACATTTCTTTAGCTGTTTCGTAAAAGCTCTTATACGCTTCAACTTTTGCTGAATTATTCATCAGACTCTCCTTTATGTAGTAAAATTAATAACCGATAATTAATAAAATTAAATGTTTATCTAAGTTCGCAAGTTATCTAAGGTCGCAAACAGCAAGCTAATTTTATCAATCGGTTGTAAGCGATGGCTGCAAAATATTTCAAAAAATTTAAATATGATTTTGCAGCGGGTTTATAAATGAATTATATCGGACGCTCCTCGTCTCCTGCTAACTGCGTAAAACGTAGTCAAAAAATATCTCATACGATTTATTTTTTTTAATTACTTTTTAACGCAAATTTTTACTTCGTCAGACGAATACTGAAATTGGTCGACGTCGTCAACAATTTCCATTTTACCGTCATCGATAAACTCTTCATAGAAATCATCGAAAGCAGAACGAGCGGAATGTCTTGACACCTTGTAATTTTCAGTAAAAAACCGCGCCCGTTATTGTCGATACAATTACAATTACAATAAATATAGCGGATAAATTAATTCTGCTCGTATATTTGTTGAAAAGATCATTCCTTCCCTTTTTATAATAATAATCTTTTTCAGACGCATTCTTGTTCAATTCGTCATAAATTGACAAACGCTCTTTACGAATCTTTTTATAAATCGGCGGCGCTATAAAAGCAAATTGCACGCACGATAAAACCGCAAAAATTATCACCGATACGTAACTTGCATGAGCTAACGCACGAGAAAGAACGTCAAACTCGCAAAGCATCAAAATTATGTACGAAATTGCAAAACAAATCGGAATAGCCGCAAATGCCAAAGTTGAATAATTCAGTACTTTGTCTTTGGCTTTGAGATTCAACTTGTTTTCTCTTATTTGATCCCACTTGTCGATAAATTTCTTTACCGTGCCGTCTTTCATTGCAAAGTTCTTAATCTTTGTAACAAACGAATTGTTTTCTCCGTTTGAAACTGTTCCCTCTTTTGCGTCGACGTTTTCTTCGCTGCCGCCAACAAAGACGCCGCTTTGATAGCTACTTGTTTTATTCAGATACGCTTCCTGTTTTTTTACCAGTTCCATACATCTGTCAATCTGTTTGTCGTTTGCTACGGCAAGGAAATTAACAAATTCCGGCGTATCTGAAATTTTTACCGATGATTTAACCAAATCCGCGTCGGTAGAAGCCTTTGCTTTTGCCTTTATAAGATTCCAATATACGTCGGCAGTCTTAACGTTAAGATTTAAACGTATACGCAAATAATATTGCGCCGAATCGAAGTATCCGCTTTTTATGCAACGGCTTGCCATTGCAGACAACTGTTCGTCAAGATCTGCTATGTCTCCGACGTAATATCTTATAACGTGGTTAAACACCTCAACCATATTGTCCGTGACCGTCTCTTCTTCAAGAATTCCGTTTAAAACTGCAATTACCTCCGCTTTTCTGTCTTCATCGGAAAGATATTTAAGCAGGTTTTCAAATTCTACGAAATCAAAATGTCCCTTTAAAGCTACCTCTTTTCCATAGTAGCATTCCGAAGGCGAAACGACGGAAAGCGACGTAGTTCTGATAATTCCTCTAAGACAATCTACGTTGCCCTCATCGATTTTAAGAGTCTTGGTAAAATACATCTTTGCAACGGAAAATTGCTTTCCTCTTAATGCCGACAATGCAAACTTGTAAAGATACAAGACGTGAAGGTCGACGTCTTTTGAGTCGACTGCACAAATAACTTTTTCAAACACCGACGGATTGATGCCGTCTACAGCCTTGTCCAGAAGTTTCGCAACGTTTGCGTTTCTGTTGTCATAGTTGTACGGCAAAATTTTATCGATTAAATTTAAAGCGTCGTTCTCGTTTGTGTCGATAAGTTTTAATGCCAAACAATAGAACAAATCGATATTTTTATTGGCAAACCCTTTCGTAGAGTTGTTTATAATTTTTTCCGCTACGTCACCGTCGGCAAAACTTTTGAGATTTACAAATTCGCTTTCCGACTTAACGTGGTATTTTATAAAGAGACCGTAAAGTAAAGCCTGAGCATTGTTAGGATTTTTTGAAAGAATATCCTTTACGATGGCGTCGGCTTTATCTGCAAAATCGTTTTCGATAAGACGCTCTACAACGGTAATCTGATTTTTTTCGTCAAGCGTCAAATCATAACCGTTTCCCTCGTCGATTTTTTTCAAATCTACTGCGGCGATTTTTACTTGCTTTGCTTTTTTTGCAACTACTGTTTTTGCGATTTCGATTTTTTCGACTCCGCTGCCTTCGCTTGCCGTGGTTTCATCAACAATCTTTTCGATATGCTTTTCCAAATCGCCGTAAAAAGTCTTTTTTGAGCCGTCGAGACATTGTCTGCATCTTAAAGCCGAAGGCAAAAGCGACGGATCGCATTTTTCGTAAACAACGATAAGACTTGCCGAATGTTTGTCGCCTAACGCTACCATGCGGGCATATCTCGACCATTCGTTTTTCATCCACGTAGATGAAAAATACTCCGGGTTCTGACCGTAAACAATCATAATTCTTGCCGACTTAAGCGCGGCGTAAATATACGGTTCATATTGTTCAGAAACTTTATCCCTAAGGCTTTCTCTGCTGAAAAAGACTCTGTATCCGAGCCCCGTCAAATGCGTATAAAGGTTTTGCGCTTCATAGCTGTCTGGGGTACGCTCCAGGCCGTTATTTCTGTCAGAATCTTTATAGCATATAAATATATCGTATGGCTTTTCACTGCTTGCTTTTTCAAGCCATTCAAGTCTGATTTTTTCGATTTTATCGGCCTGTTCGACGTAACTCTTTTTCAGATTGTCAGAAGCGAGTTCAACCGCTTTTAAATAATCTTCGTCATTAAGAAAACTTTTGTCGCTGATTCTTTGACAAGTAGGAATCTTTTTCCCGTCAATCAAATCGTCGACAAAAATAATACCGTTTTTCGCCAGGGCTCTTCCCCAAAACGCCTCATGACAGGCATTATCTTTTGAAATGATAAGCGAAAAGTTTTCTATTGCGTCTTCGAATTCGCCTTTACGCAAATTCTCATATGCCGAAATGAGCATAATTTCATTTTTCGACTTTACGGAATTATCCTGAAATTTTGCTCCGCATGCTTGACAAACGTACACGCTGCCGTCGAATTCCAACGGCCCGCCACACATTTTGCATATTAATTTTGTAAACTTTTCATCTGTCATATCTAATTCCTTTTACATACCTCCCGTCTCATCGGAATTTAATCTGATGAAACAGAAACGTAATTTTGCTAAAAATTTTAAAACAACCGAAATATAAATATTCATCGTAACCGACAAATTGCAATTACTTTAACGTTCGATAGCGATAAACATCAAAACAGGTTATGATGAACGCTATGCACAAACGTTGCAAATTCGTCATATAAAAGAAACTAATCTTAACTTACAAATTATCAGTCGTTTATAATTTTATTCTTTTCCTTAGCGATTTCGTCTGCAAGACTTGAAATGCCGCTAGTAGCCGCACTGTTAGGAAGTACGGTTCCGCTAAGTTTGGCACGAGCTGCGTCAATCATCGGACGTACCGAAGCAATTTCTTCACTGCTTCTTGCTTTGTTAGCAGGGTTAGAAGTTCTCATAGCGCCTGCCATAGCTTTTTGAGAAATCTTAATATTTCTCATATATTTGCTGATTTTAACGTTGGCTTTCTGAATCTTTTTGATGTCAGGCATTTTTGCCTTATTGCCTGCCATCTTATCTAAAGCATTGATAGCCATTGCCATATTCTGTGCAATAGAGTTCGAAACGTTTATAATATCGAAATTTGCCTTGGTTTGAGTCAGGGAACTAATAACGTCGTTAAGCTCCATAAGCGCGCTTACGGCAACGTCATAACTGCCTTGGTCGCCGTTGATTTCAGCTTGAGCGGCAATATTAGCATACTCCTGTCTTTTGGCTGTGAGTTCGTTAATCTGGTCGTTAAAAACCTGCATCTGCTCATCTCTTTCCATCTGAGCCATTATTTCTTTTTCTGTCTTTGATTTATAGAAAGCCATTTTTAGTTCTCCTCCTCAATTTTTGTGGCTACCTTATTTTCGCTCATTTCAATGTTTTGAGCATTTAAAGAATCTATATCGTTACTTATATTTTTAGCGTTACGCTTGGCCATTAATTCTTCTTTATACTTCATTGCTTCGTTATCGACAGGATTGCTGATTTCACCGAAACCGTTAATCTTTGCCTGGTTGTTTTCGATTTTAGGAATAAGCGCCTTTAAATCGTCTTCCATCTTTTTCAAAGTGGCAACCGCTCTTTCCGGTTCGGCAATAACTTTTTTAAGGTCGTCGATTTTCAGATATGCTCTGGCCTTGGACAATTCCGAAGCGGAAAAATCTGAAGCAATGATTTTTTCTCCTACGAGATTTGCAATCATATCCAAAAGGTCGCTGCAAAAACTGTAATTGCGATAAGTATTGTTTGTAGCCGCAAGTTTTACTTTTACGGCTTTGACCTTGCTTACAAGATTTCCGATTTTTCTTTCATTCTCTTCTTCGCAAATCTGGTCGTCCAATTCTTTAATGTCGCGTTCAAGACTTTGCATGTCGCCTTCGAGACGTTTTTCGTTTTTGCTGTATTCCGCTTTAATTTCTTTAAGTTCGGAAAGTTTAGCCTCGAGATTGCGTCTGGCTCTGGAATCGTTTTTCTTTTTGATGTCCTCGCACGCTATTTCAGAGTCAACTTCTCCGCCCAATACTGCCGACCATTTATCGATTGTATAATCGAGATCGTCCACGGCATTTTCAAGTCTGCCGTTAAGATTCGACTTAAACTGCACTTTGACGTCTTCTATCTGC
>JBJETY010000074.1:0-25707 GCA_051883555.1 Christensenellales bacterium
CATATCTCTGAAATATTCAGCAATGGTAATACCGGTATAAATAGAAGCCTCACGAGCGGCAACGGGCATATCGGACGTGTTCGCGATAAGAACGGTACGTTTCATAAGCGGTTGTCCGCTTCTTGGGTCAACGAGTTCAGGGAATTCGTTAAGAACGTCCGTCATTTCGTTTCCGCGTTCGCCGCAACCGACGTAAACGATGATATCGGCGTCAGCCCATTTTGCAAGCTGGTGCTGAACAACCGTTTTTCCGCTTCCGAAAGGACCCGGAACAGCCGCTACACCGCCCTTAGCAATCGGGAAAAGCGTATCTATAACACGCTGACCTGTTACGAGCGGTTTTACAGGCGACATCTTTTCGGCATACGGTCTTCCTTTACGGACAGGCCATCTTTGAAGCATTGAAATCTCTTTCTTACCCTTTTCCGTTTCGACGACCGCAACCGTCTGGTCGATATTGAATTCTCCTTTCTTTACGTCAACGATTTTACCGCTAATTCCGTACGGAATCATAATTCTATGTTCGGTAACCTCGTTTTCGGCAACAACGCCGATTATATCACCGGCAGAAACGCTATCGCCGACTTTGACTTTCGGTTCAAACTTCCAAAGCTTTTCGTGGTCAAGAGGAGCGACGCTTACGCCACGCTCTATACGGTTTCCGCAAACCTCACGCAACTTATTAAGCGGTCTTTGAATACCGTCGAAAATACTTTCGATAAGTCCAGGGCCAAGTTCAACCGACAAAGGCATACCCGTCGAGTATACGTTTTCGCCCGGTCCGAGTCCTGCTGTTTCTTCATAAACCTGAATCGAAGCTTTATCGCCACGAAGTTCGATTATTTCGCCGATAAGTTGTTTTTCGCTAACTTTTACGACGTCATACATTTTGCTGTCCGCCATGTTTTCGGCAACAATAAGCGGTCCGGCAACTTTTACGATTTTTCCAATTTGTTCTGCCATTTAATTGTCCTCTCTGCTAAATAGAATGTCCGAGCCGATAGCTTTTTCTATGTCGCTCTTTATACCCTGCATACCGAAACCGTTGCTGCCTTCCGCAGAAGGAATCGGAACGATAACAGGATACGGACGAGATTTGTATCTCTTAAGCGTAGCGTCGATGTTGCAAGCGATTTTATCGGTTATAAAAATAACCTTATAATCTCTTGCAAGACGCTTTATTACGTCTTTTGCTTCGTTTTCGTCTAACGTCGGATAAACTTCGAGTCCGATAGCCTTAAATGCCAAGACCGAATCTTTATCACCGACGACTGCGATTCTGTTATGCATACAAATCACGCATCCTTTGTTTTACTAATTCGCCGTCAACGTTATTCTTTATTGCGGCTATAAGCAACTTCAACGTTTTTATTTCGGTCAACTTACCGAGATAATAACCGGCAACCGGTGAAGCCGTAAACATATCGTTGCGGTCTTTTTTGAAAATATTGAGCAAATAATTGTCGCAAGCGACTTCAAAACGCACAATACCCTCTTCGGTATAAACTTTCATCAAATCGTTATAATCCGTAAAACGCATTTTTTCCGCAAAAGCGTCTACGCCCTGTTCAAACGTTTTGAGATAAAAATCTTTATCCAACGTGCCGCCTTCGATAAAACCTTCGATAAAAAATTTCTCGCCAAGCGACAGACGTCTGACTCTTAAATACGACGCAACGTTTGCAATGTCGCATTTTGAGACAAAATATTCCGTCAACTCTTGCCTGCCACCCGCTTTCGCCATTTCAAGCGCTTCTTTAAACATTGCTTTATCGACTTGCGTATCGATAAAATGCGGGCTGACGCCGTCTATGGACGCCGCGTCGATTGCTTTAACCGCTTTCGTCATCTCTTCAGACAATGAATTATAATCGCCTGAAGTTACGGCAGTGCGAAGTTTTTCTATTGAATAAAAACCTTGGCGGGTAAACAACTGTTTATTGTCGTCGTCTTTCTTTTCTTTTGCTAACTGTCCCGACGCTCTGAGCTTCAAAAGAGCTTTTAAATTATGATAATCGTTCATAATTACAAAAGCGTCAAGTCCGCTTTCGGCGGTGGCAAGCTCTGTAAACTCGGTATTGACTTCCATTTCGGCATTGTTAAAAAGAGTATCGAAATCAAGATTATCAACACCTATGCCATAGCCGTATTCGTTAAGCAATTTAAAGGCCTCGTCGGCAGTTTCGCATTCTGCAAGACGCATTACCTGCGATTGCGACAAAAGTTTGGCCTCTTTAGACTTAACTCTCGCATTCGAAAAGACAAAATCACTTCCGCTCATTTATGCCTCCGCAAACAATTTCTTTGCAACAATTTCTTCCAACTCGTCTTTTAAAAGTTGAAATTCGGTACTAAGCGTAAGATTTTTATCAACGCCACCGCCTGACAAAATTATTCCTCCGTCAAAATCGCCGAGCGTTTTATTGAGCGTAAGTTTAATTTTTTTCTTAGCGGCAAAATCTTTAATAACGGTTTCCGTCAATATATCCTTTTCCCTTTTGGAAACGGTAACGACGTCACCGTCTTCGGCTAAAGAAAGCATACCCATAATCAACTTCGTATACTTTTCTTTCGGAAGATTTTTGACTTTTTCCAAAGCAAGAGAAAACGTGGAAGAAACAACTTTATTCTTTGCGTCGAACATAAGTTTTTTTGCGTCAAGTTCGGCAACCGTCTTCGAACGGGTTAAAATGTCGTTCACGGCGGTTTCGCGTTCCTTTTCCGCTTTTTCTTTCAGTTCTTTGCAATCGTTTTTGGCAGCTTCTTCAATTTCCGACGCTTTAACTTTCGCATCGGAAATTACAGCTTCTCCTTTAGCCGTCGCATCACCGATAATTTTTTCGATTATTGCTTCTTTACCTTGCATTTTAAAAACCTCTTATTATGCGAGTACAGGTGTAGGAATGAATACGGCAAGGAATGAAATAAGCAATGCAAGAACAGCATACGTTTCAACCATAACCGTAAGAATGATGGCTTTACCGCTTTCTTCAGGACGTTTAGCAACGGTTGCAATACCTGAGATAGCGACTTTTGACTGATAGATAGCCGAAATCAAACCGACGATTGCCATTGGCAAACAACCGGCCATAATCATAAGACCGCTGCCAAGGCTGAGCTGTGCGACTTCGCCGAAAAGATTAACCTTTATGAATACAAGGAATGCAATAAGCAAGCCGTAAATACCTTGCGTACCTGGAAGAAGTTGGAGAACTAAACACTTTGAGAATTTAGTAGGGTCTTCAGCTGTTACGCCCGCAGCAGCTTTACCTGCCATACCTAAACCGATTGCCGAGCCTGAACCGGCTAAACCTGCTGCTAATGCCGCACCCAAAAGTGCGAAAAATGTTCCGAGTGACATATAAATATAAACCTCCTACATATCGATGTATGTGTATTTTGTATTTGAACCCAAAGGCACAAAGAGTCTTCCTCCGCCTTCGTAGAACTTTCCGTAAAATTCAATAAACTGCAATCTGCAATCGTGTACGTATGCGCCCAGTCCGCTGATAAACAGATTGAATACGTGACCGATAATCAAAATCGGTATTGCGACAATAACTCCGATTGCCGGAATAGGAATCATTCCGATAATAACCGAAGCAAGCATATTTACAACCATTGCGACAACGCCGCCCGCAAGTCCCAATCCGAACAAACGAGCATACGACAAGATATCGCTGACGATGTTTACGCCGTCGTAAAGTTTAGCGATACCCGTAATCAATCCTAATGCCGATTTCTTTTTGATTGCAGAACATACGAGTATTCCTACAACTCCGAGAGCAATCAGCACAATACCGACGTAAAGGCAAGGCATAACTTTGAAAAGCAATGCAAGCACGACAAAACCGATGCCGAACATAATCATAAGCCAGGTAATCGAGCTTGAAAATGCTTCGACAATATATTCGCTTCTGCGTTGTTTATTGTTTTTACCGTACTTATAAGCTTTTCTGAAAAGATTGTACGTATTGAGAATCATAGCAACCACAATCTGCAACACGCCGAGTCCGAGACACAAACCGAGCATAATAAGCGGTTCGCTTAAAGGTTGGAAAAGGCTGAGCCCGATAAGTCCCGATAAAAATTCGGATTCGATTCCCAAAAGATTCAAATCAATTCCGAACCAACCGCCGAAAATAATACCCCATATTATCGTGGACACGCCTCCCAATGTAACGATCATAACGAGTCTGCCCTTTCCCGGTACCGGTTTCGTAACTTTAAGCATAATCAAACCGCCGATAGCCAAAAGCAAACCGTAACCTGCGTCGGCAATCATGATGCCGAAGAACAAAAAGTAGAAGAAAGTCATGATAGGGTTAGAATCGAAATCGCTCCAATAATTCATAGGGCTGAACATTGTGTTAATGCTTTGGAACGGAGATACAATCTTGTTATTTCTGACTAACGTAGGCACGTCGTCTTCTTCGGTCGCCTCTCTCAACTCGTAAACCATCTCATCACAGACTATATCGAGAATTGATTTAAGTTTTTCTTCACGGTCGATAGGGTACCAGGCTTTAAGCACAAATACCGAATCGGTGCATTTGAAATTGCCTTCTGCGTCGATTTTTGCTTTTTCGACGAGATAATAATCGTATAAAATTTTAAAATCTCTGAGATATTTCTCATTTTCAAGAGATTCTGCAAGTGCCTGACGTTTATCTTTCTCAAGTTCGCCGAGCCTTGCGTCTATTTCGTCGAGTTTTTCCGCTGCGGTCTTAGAATATAACAACGTCGAGCGATTAAATTCTACCGCTTGCAAACGCTGCGTCAAATCATCTGAATTTTCTTTCAAACATAAAAACGCAACCGGAATAACTCTGTCTCCCGAATATATTTCATATACCAACGGAAAATCTATTTCCGAAAGCAATTTTTCAGTTTCTTCTTTTTTCTCAACGGGAACGTAGCCGTAAAAAACCGACGTAAATTTAGTATCGGAAAACATATCGAGTTTTTGTTCGATAGATTTAAAACATTCAATCTGGGATTTAACGCTTAAAAGTTTTGCAGTCTCTCCTGCTATTTCTGCATAATGAGAATTTATGCGTTCGAGCGTGCTGACTGCACCGAAAATTTCGTATTCTCTTTCCGCATATCCGGCAAATTCATCATAAACCATTCTCGGAGTAGATTCGGATAATTTAACTTTAATAGGTTTATATTCGAACTTATCGGCAGACTTTTCCGTCAACTTGGCAACTTTAACGCCTTCACGCTTTTCAGCGTCCATAAAATTTATCGCATTGGACAATCTCGAAAGTTTTTCGTTAACGACGTCGAGATTTAACAATTCGCCGTTTGCATTAAGGTCGGCGATATCTTCCGTTTCCACCACCTCAACGGTTTTACTGCGATATAAAGCTTTTAAAATCTTACTCTTTTGACTGTTATGACCCAAAAGGTAGAGTTTTTTCATCTCAGCAATCATACACTACCTCTGAATTAAAACTTTTTAATAAAAGTATCAACGATAAAATCAGCTACTTCATCCGCCTCTTTTTTCTTGCTGTCGCTAAGAGCGGTTGCTCCGGCCAAACCTTGTTCGATAATCGCCGCTCGATTGGCTTCCGCTTCTTCTTCGGCTTTTGCAATAGCCGTTTTCAAAGCTTCTTTAATTTCCGACGTTGCTTTCTTACGCATTGCCGCTGCCGCAATTTCCGCTTTTACGGTTATTTCTTTTGCGTCTGCTATGCTCTTTTCCGCTATTGACGCAGCTTCTTCTTCTGCACGCTTAACGTCTAGAATAACTTCTTCTATCATGTTGCCTCCGCTGTATAAAATACTTTCGCAATGAATTTCTGTTTATAAATTCCTGTTTTCAAGGTCGGTTATCATATCGACTCGCTTTTGATGACGACCGCCCTCATATTCGGTTGTATACCAGATTGTAACAAGCTTAGCTGCCTGTTCAGGCGTTACTACTCTTCCGCCCAAACAAAGGATATTGGCATTGTTATGTTGCTTTGTCGCTTTTGCGCTGAAAACGTCAGACAAAACCGCCGCTCTTATGCCTTTAATTTTATTTGCCGCAATAGACATACCTATGCCTGTGCCGCAAAGTAAAACGCCAAGGTCGCAAACCTTATCTGCAACGGCATGTGCAACCTTTTCGGCATACACAGGATAATCTACAGATTCTTCACTATCAGTGCCAAAATCTACAATATCGGCGCCAAGTTTTTTAAGAGTATCGGCAACCGTCGATTTAAGCACAAAACCGCCATGGTCGCAAGCCAATGCAACTTTCATATTTCACCTCATACAATAGTAAAATTATACAACACAAACTCATATTTGGCAAGAAAATTTTTTATTGAATTTATACCTATGTACCTTTGCAAAAAATTCAAAATATGCTGCTTAAACTTTCCGGGTCTGACATTCTTATACTATTTGAATTTCGTCCTGTCATTTAAATTTATATTTAATTTTTTTGCTTCGTCAAATTAATATACTTGCCAAATCATCTGTTAAACATCATTAATAATTTTCCCTTTCACTTTCTTCAAATTAAAGTTGATATTAAGACTTTTTAATTCGTCAAATTAATTTAATTACAATCCTTTCCGCTTCGTCTTATTAATATTCTATTTAATCTTTCCGCTTAGTCATATTGATATTCTTACTAAATCTCTCCGCCTCGTAAAATTAATATTTATTTCATTTTACGTTTAATCTAATTAAATTTTTCCGTCTTTCAGTTCCGTAAAATTAATCTTCCTATAAATTTTCAGTTTCTTCGTAATTACGTACAATTTATCTTTGCCCCCAAAATTATATTCCAATTTAACCTTTCCCTTTCCTCATTAATATTATGTTAATTATTTCTATTTGTTAATTAATGTTTTTATTCGATTTGCCATTCATTAATATTACTGCTTTAAAAATTGTTCTTGCTTAAAAGATTAAAACTTATTCACAACTAATATTTTTTAAACGCTAATTTACAAACAAAAAAGCAAAGGCTATTGCCTTTGCTTTTTATGTTATTCTTTAGGCTCTTTTGGGGCCTTAGGGGCCTTCGGAGCTTTTGGCGTTTTTGGTGCTTTCGGCGCCTTAGGCTCGCTTGCCGTTTCAGCTACGGCATCTTTAGGAGCTTTAGGCTCTTTTGGTGCCTTAGGCTCTTTTGGTGCCTTAGGCTCTTTCGGCGCCTTAGGCTCTTTTGGTGCCTTAGGCGACTTAGGGGCTTTCTTTTTCTTTTCTTCCCCATCCTCCGACTCGCTTTGAGACTCTTCGTTTTCGCCATCGGTGTTTTCTTCGGAGTTTTCATCGTCTTCAGTCTTTTTCTTCTTATTGCCTAACGTACCGTTTTTCTTTTTCTTTACAAGTACTATTGTAAGCGGTACGCCCACGCCGATAAGAACGATACCGACTATAACTCCGATAAACCAATACGGGAATCCGCCGTCGACAACGAATACGAAATATCCAACCATATCAGTAGAGGCAACAACCTGTCCGTCTTGTATGGTGTAAGAAACTTCTTTCATTCCGCCGTCCTTAGTGATGAGATAGAGTTTAAACTCACCGAGTCCTTCCGGAATATCAAGAGTCATTGTCACCGTGCCGCCCGTTGCCTGACGATAAAGCTGAGCGTTTATGATAGCACCTACGGCCGTCGGACTAAAGAAACTACCGAGTGACTTAGTATATGCCGAAATCTTAGCATAGAGCGAAGCCGATTCGCCGTCCTCAGTTATTAAGTCAAGCGTTACACCTTGTGCAGCGTCGGCATAGAACAAGTTGTTATCGTCGGCAGTTACCGTCATAGTAATAGATTCATCCTGCGACTTAGCAGTTATAGTCTTTACACCGAGATAATAAACGCCTTGTACGTCACCAACCAAAGTTACGTTGCTGTCGGTACTCTTAATTGTATAGTTATAGTTTCCGGCAGTAAGTTTATTAGCAACGACGATACCCGTAACGGTAGATTGCGTATCGAAATTGTAAGTTCTGTTGTAAGTAACGTTAATCATGTTTGTTCTGAAATAATTTGACATCGAAGCAAATTCGCTGTCCGTTTCATAAGTATAACTGATTTCGTTACTCTTGCTGCCCATGCCTGCAAATTCTTTTACGAATGTATCAACCGTGATATGGACGATGATAGGATTGATTGTAAGATTTGCAGAACTTGAATACGAAAGGTTGAAGTTTTCAGGATTCGAAGTTTCTACAGCCATTTCAGGATTATACATAGCTCTGAAAGGATATGTTCCTGCATCCGAAGGAAGACTGCATTTTACTCTTTCGCTATAATCTGCAACGATATTTCCTTTCGAATCGATAAAGTTACCGTCCTTATCGCACTTATAATAATTATTATCTCCGCTTCTGAATGGGAAGCCGCCAAAATAAGTATCTCCGCTAGTGCTGCTTACGGTATAAATTATCATTATATCGCCGTACGAAATCAACGATCCGCCATAGGTAACGTGAAGAATATCACCTGCGCTTGTCTTTCCGTCAATTCCATGACTTAATTTATCGAAATTATAAGTTTCACGGAATACTGCGATATTTACAGCACATGGCTTAATAACAACCGTGCACGTCATAACCGTATCTTTATAACCAGGAGCAGTTATCAAAATTTCAACCGCATATGTACCGGCATTGACAATGCCTTCACTCGTTACGTCAGCTTCTTGTTTCGTAATTTTCTGTACGGTCTGATTAAAGCCTTCAACCATAGTACCGTTGCCGGTAACGGCAGGCTTATATTCTTTACCGGTATACGTTATTGACTTATTCTCAAGTTTTACGTTTTGGAATGCGGCATATTCGATTATAAGTTCGCCGACAAAACCGCCAGTCGCGCTGCTTGCATCCTGAAGTCCGAGAGGGACCTTACTTCCGTGTTCATCAACCGCTTCGTCATAGAGACAAAGAATAATATAGTTACGGTTGTTTACTCTGTCAAGATTGAGTTTTATTCCGTATCTGTGTTCTGCGTCCGTAACAGGTGAATTTGCCATTACTTGCGATCCGAAGTAGTATAAGCCTGTACCGCTGTTGTAGTCCCACGTGTAGAACTCTCTTGAGATATCTCCGCTTATAGATGACGGAAGCTGTCCGTTAGCAAGACCGCTCGTATTCATTTCCATATTGCTCGAAGAGAACAATATAGAAACTTCAGGGTCAATAGAGCCGTAAACTTTAGTAGCTGAACTCGTATACGCATAAGCGGTACGTTTTTGGATAAAGAGCACGCCTGCAATATTGTTAACTCCGCTTACCGAACGAACGTATCCGGAATTCGTCTCGTTAGCCGGTTCGGTACCAGGAGCATATATGTCGCTGTTATAAATAAACTTGGCGTTGACTTTACTATAATTTGTTACGTTAAATTTATAGTTAAGAGCAAAACCTTCATTCATTGTTAAGGCATATACGCCTGCATTATTAAAGTTATTTGCGGTACAAGTTGCGACAGGCAAAGTCATATCACCGGCAAGACCGATTTGTTTTGCTGTTCTTTCAACGACTTCCGTTGCAGGGTCAATCAAAACGGCGTCACTATACGGAACCGCCTTTTTAGTCTGCGACTGAACGGCATATGCGTCGTCAAGTCTTTCGTAATATTTTCCGTTGCCAATCGTATACCAAGAATAATCCGTTTCGCCTATCTTGAATGAATATTCATAATAATATACGGTATTTCCGATTGTGTCGCCGTAAGTTGCGATAGCATATGGTGCATCGTAAACAATGCTGTCTTTTTCATACGTAGCCGTTATGGAAGTGTATGTAGCTTCAACCTTTTCGCTTTCGGTAGCGGCACCGCTGACAAGCGTTACATTGACGTTTTTCTTTTCAATCGTTGCCGATTTAGTAACGACAGCCGTTTCAATCGTATAGTTAGCCGTATCAATGCGATCAGGAGCTCCTATAAGCAATTCGAGACCAACTTCACGGTCACGGTTGATTTCAAACACAACGTTTCTGTCGAGAGCGATAGCCGACGCCTGTTCGTTATTAAATGCGATGCTGACAGCGTTAACGCTAGGAAGCGTAATATAACTTGCCTCATCGAGAACGAGACCGCCCAACAAAACTTCGAAGCAATATTCTTTTTCTTCTTCCGCATTGCCGGAAACATAATACAATTCTTTATGTCCGCTGCCGTCGCTGGTCTTAGGTGCGTAAACCGTCTTAGTTCCGTCGTACTGTTTAGTAAGCGGCGACGAATCCAAAGTGTTAACGCTAAGTCTTACGTTTCTCTTGCTGATATAAGCAGGGCTTACACCGTAAGTGAGATAGTTATATTGCAATTCGGAAGAAAGCGAGGTCGAAGTGATAGCTCCGTCTGCCCTTTCGAACTCATCACCGATTACTGCGTAAATCGTGCCGTTTACATCAATCTGAGCAAGAAGTTCACCGTATTTAACCGAGTACGTATTAGAATTGGAAAGCGTTTCCGCTAAATACGTTGCATACGGTACGATTGTCAACGCTTTCTTTTCATAATTATAATAGGTCGTTCCGTTTACCACTCCGTAAACGTTTCCTGATGTAGCGCCTGCGAAGTAGAAATAATTAACTCCGTCTATTAACAATTTAGAATAGTTATAGTCGTAAGTGCTTCCGATTGCAAACGGATTTCCTTCGCTGTCTTTAGCGCCCGTCTTATTGACGAAATACAAATCTTCGCTTGACATCGTTTCGCCGTTGACGTTCAAAGGAGAAACGTAATACTTAACCGTCTTAGTATATTTCGTAATCGAACTAATCAATACGTACGAGCTGCCGACTGAAACGTATTCGCCCGACTCGTTTTCAACGTAGTTGTCGCCGTCCTTAGTATATTTAACAAGCGAACTCAAAAGTACGAATTCACCGTCCAGGACGTATTCGCCGCTAACGGATTCCGTATAAATATCTTTGCTGATATATCCTTCGCTTTCAGGTGTCAAGCCGTTGAGGATATAGTATTCATTTTCATTATACAAGACTTTAACGTACCAGCTGTCGCCTGCCACGTCGTAAACCGAATCGTTGGCAATCTTTTCGACTTTAAACAATTCAGACGAATTAACGTTTACGTAAACGGTGCCGTCGAAAATGAATTCACCGTTAACGTCCTCGCTGTAAGTTTCGCCAAGAACGTATTTTACAGCCGCAGCGATTTCAATTACGTCCGTTCCGAATATCGTAAACGCACCGCTTTCATTTTGGACTGCGTTGTAAATTTCGTTTGCGTCGATAAGAATATAATTTGTTCCGTTTATCAAAATATATTCGCCATCGGCTGCCAAAGTGTAAACCGCATTGTATTTATCTGTCGAATCGAGTTCAACGTATTCACCGCCGATATTTACGTATTTTGTACCTACGTATTCTTCTGCGGCTATCTCATACGAATAAGTCGTAAACGATGACAAAAGTTGACAACTGCCGCCGACAAGGACGTATTCGCCCGACGCGTTTTCATCATAGCTGTCGTTTTCCGCATCATACGCATACTTTGTCAACGATGAAATCAAAACGAGATTGCCGTCGACGGATATATATGCGCCTGAGCCGTCGGCTTTTTCGTCTAAGCAATAAATTTGTCCGTCAGTAGCAGAAATCAAAACGTATCCGTTTATCGTCTGACAATAAGTGCCTGCTTCGTTGACAACGTATTCAAGCGAATATCTGTTGCCTTCAATCGGATAATACTTATCGGAATATTTATAGTAATAGCCGTTCGAATCAAAAATCATGTCGAATTTATCGATACTATTGACCGAATAATATTCGGCGTCGACTTTGATAAATCTTTCGACCTCTTCACCGTCGACTTCCGTTTCTACTCTGTAATCGCGGCTGTATCTTGTCAACGAGCTTAAGAGTGCAGGCGCACCGCTGAGCAGTATGTAACTTCCGCTTTCGTTTTCGCTGAAAAGGTTAAATTTGACGAATGCGTCTGCAGGAATTGCCGTAGCGATATAATACGTAACCTGACCGAACGTTCTGTTTGTCGGGAGATTTACAAGCACGTCGCCGTTGAGATAGTTATAAACCACCGAATTTGCAAGATAGTTTCCGCCTACCGCAAACGCAGTATTTGCATTGACCTCTTCATCTGCGGAATAGAAGTAATCGGTTAAACCTGCGGTGACTTTGACGTATTCGCTGTAAGTCTGATCTTCGATGAGATAATAGTTTCCGCCGAGTTGAAGAATAGAATTCGGAGCCGGGACGTAGTAGTAAGTATTTTCGTCAATAACTACGCTTACTTCGCCTTCTGCTTCCGTCGCCGTGCTATACGGAACGATAACGTTGAGACCGCTGATAAGATAATACTTACCGTCGGCTAAAACGACGTCGTCGCCTTCAATCGTATCGACGATATTAGAAATCTTAACTGCGCTGCCGTTTGACAAAGCAAGCTCGGTATATACATCTAAAGTATAACCGTTGATTTCCGTAATCGTGCCGAAAGATTCCCCATTCAAGATGAGCCAATCAGAATACATGATAGCCGTTTTTTCTATCCATTCTTCTTCAGTAAACGAGTTGTCTTCTTTAATCCAATCTTGTACGGAAACGGTGGTAAGCTCGTAGTTCATATACGTGCTGCCCGTTGCATAACCGTTATATTTAAGGGTAAGACCGTAAACGGTTCCGTTGATAGCCATATCCGAAGCGTCTTTGCTATCGAGAGCGGCATAGAGATAATCGAGCGTATATTTATATACGTAAGTCATCTTTACGCTGTAACGTTGAGCAAATTTATATTGTTCTTTAAGAGTTTCGTCAAGTTCTGCGTACTTAACGTATTCGCCGTTTGTAACAAGAAGAATATATTCACCGTTGCTGTCGGCGACGTAAATGAGATTTCCGTCTTTGTCTTTTGCAGGCGTAGAAGAAATGATATCACGCGCTTTAAAGCAACTGCTGTCAAATTCATAACCGCTTATTGTAGTAACCTGTTTGCCGTCGTAAATCTTATCGGTTAAGGTAATGTTTACGGAAAGCGGTGCTTTCAAGATGTTTGCATATCCGTATGCGGTAAGAGAAATACCCATAGGAAGTGCATAGTTGTATGCTCTTGCGACCTCAGTCTTGTCGGCAATCTTGTTTATAGAAACGTTTGCCTTAATGTTGTTGCCTGCGTCGATTTGAGTAAACGAAACGGTAAACGAAACTTCGACTAAATCCTGGTCGAACGAATAAATACCTTCGCTACCTTTGATACCGCCGCTACCGACTGCGGTGCCGTCGTAATATTTATCGTTAATATAAATATTCTGTACGGTAAGAGAAAGTTCTTTTCTGAGGAACGTTGCTTCGCCCTTCTTATAGAAATCTGCATATTTCGAATATAAGTCAAGCGAAGAATATACAAGATAATTGCCGTTGACCAATGCGTAAATACCGTTTTCATTGACAACGTAATTGTTATTCTCGTCCTTGCTGTAACGTTCGGCTGAAACCGGATAATATTCACTGCCGACTTTTGCATAGTCGCCGATTGGGTTTCCGAGTTCGTCGTACACTTTATAATATTCGTTAAATCCGTTGAGAACGTATCTGCCGTCTCCGTCCGTAGTAACGGAAATATCGCTGACGGCTACGTCGTCCGATACGATAACGGCAGTTCTGTCTTCAACCGAAAGCGTGTATTCGCTTAAAACGTATTGAGTGCCGTCCCACGCATACATAACAAGACAGTAATTTTTAAGAATGCTTTCCTGTTCTTCTTTAGTAAGATAGCTACCGCTTGCATGGTTGTAAACGTAAACTACAAGGCTGTCGAACATAACGTCAACGTTTAAAGTGCCGTTTCCGCTTTCGTCGAGAATAACGTATTTAGTTTCCTGACCGAGCCATTGCAACTGAGCGTATTTAAAGTATACGGCAAGTTTGTCAAGGTCGTTTCCGTCGAACTGGTCGCCGAGATAGAATTTAACCGCGTATCTGCTATAAGACGATTCGTCGAATATAACGTCCGACGTGCCGTCGTATCTTCTATCCGTTGCAAATTCTGCGGCAAGAACAAGTCTTGCAGGAAGAATTTTGGCAGGAGTGCCGAGCGCTTTTACGATAGGATTCATTTCGTTGAACTCAACCGTATAGTTGCCGTCAAGCGACTGAATCGAATTGACAATGAAATAACCGTATTCGCCTACGTTGAAGCCTTCAACGAAATTGCTTGCATTAAGCGCGCCGTTGATATCGGCAAGCGTGCCGTATTTTGCAGTGATATTAAGTTTAAGCGTGCTGTCGCTCGAAGCAAGTACGCCGTCCGCAAAGCTATATTCGATTGCCGAATGGTCGATTTCGCTTGTAGCGTCGTAGCGTTTGTCAGGGATAACGAAAGAAATATATTCCTCCGTAATATTTATTACTCTCTTTTGAATTTCGCCGATACCGATTTGCGGAATCGTGACGTCAACTTTGTCGCCGTCAACGCCAACGGTGATTCCGTCCGAGCCGGTGAAATGATAGTTGGTGCCCGCTTTAGGCAAAATATACACAATCGAACAACTTACGACAACGTTTACAGCTACGTTCACCTGCGGAGCCCCCGTAGGAGTCTTAAACGAACCGCTTATGCTGAATACGTTAGGAGTACCGTTTTTAATATAATCCTTTGCAATGTTATCGAGAACGCTGCAACCTATCACAAGGCCTGTAACGTTATCGTTGTTAAGTACGCTTTCTCCGTCGATGATGCCGTCGTAAACCTTGCTGATTTTCGTTATACCGGCAGCGGTAAGAGTGAGCGATTTTTTAGTTATCTCACATGCAATGCTTGCATAATCGGTTTCAAGGCAATCATGCGGTTCGCCGTCACCGTTATCGAACATAAGTTTATAGTTTCCTTTATCGTTATCGTTGCCGGTAAGTGCAAAGTTGCTGAAACGGATGGTTGTTTTTCCTGCGTCTGCGGAGTTGTATACGGCCACGTATTTAATCGTAACGTTGTCTTCCGCTCTCAATGCACCGATAGTGATTGCATTATAGTTAGGAACGTTGGTAGTTCCGTCATATTCTTTGTTATAGCCGACAAACGTACAATTTGTTGAGTTTTCGTCTCTGAGTATAAGTTGATACGGTACAATTGAAACCTGAATACCGCTGAACACGGTTGAATAGTTATCGTAAACAATCGTATAGTTGGAGCTGCAAGCGAATGCGTCGCCTATCATAACTCCGTAGTAAGCGTCAACGTATTCCTTGTTGTAAGTCTTAGCTTGCGTTAATGCCTTCACGTGGTCGTAACGAGTTCCTTCGGCCACCAATTCATAAGTGCTTCCGTCGGAAGTTGCCATCAAAACGCGTTTGAACGTTCCGCGTGCGATTCCGAAGTTTGCATACTCGGAAGATGAGACGATTTCGCCTTTATATTTAATATCATAATATACCGTCGCTTCGTCGCCGCCGTACGTTCTATCCGAAGTATCTTTGACGGCAACGTGAACATATGCAGGCGTAATTTCGACAAAGTAAGTTGAATATATAAAGTTAAAGCCTACGGCATCTGTAGAAATTTCAATTTCAACCTGATATACACCGACGTTACCTTTGCCGAAAGCCTCCGAAACGGAATACGAAATCTTACCTTCTAAACTCTTTGGTTCGATTGGTCCGATTTTGCCGTTGTCGTTTGCCATAACGCTATATACATGCGCCTCGTTTTGCAATGCGTCAAGAGTGCCGAAATTACTATCGAGATAATCTTTAAGTTCGCTTGCGGAATGTACCGTATCGTATTCGATAGAAATCATGTCGTTTTGCAAGATAACTGCAGTTCCCTCTATATCAAGGTTAAGAATGATATAGCTGATAAAGCCGTACTTACCGCTGATTGCGGTGTAAAGGTCTGCAGCGTTAGCGGCTTCCGTCACAACACCCGTGTAGCTGTTTTCAGGAAGATATTTGTTTACGGTGTCGAGTTCGTAATACTCGCCGTCATACATAATGAACGCGCCGTCGACTGCTTCAACGTAGCCGCCCTTTTCATAAAGGCAACTATCAGGAACGTAATAGAATGCAATAGGTTCATATAAATCAGATTCTGCTGAAACCTGTCGTAGAATCTGATAATAACTACCTTCGCCTGCCACAAGTCCAGTCACAGTCTCAAATTCTGTTGGATTTGATTCGGTCAATACACAATACAAACCCTCTTCATCTTGCCAACTGCTCGTCTTATTAATAAACTCAGAAATTGTAATATAATTATCTGTTGCAGACAAATTCCACGAATCGCTTTCTGCAACGTAACTATATTCCTTATATTTTACGTATCTGTCGGCAGGAACTTCCGCCTCGTCAAGAGGCGGAATAGATTCTTCCGTCGCTACGTAAATTGAGTCGCTAAAATTATATCTCGTTCCGATTGCCGAATCGCTGACGTAAATTTCTTTGCCGCCGTTTGTAGCTTTATTGAGTACGCCCGAAGCGTTGACCTGCATCAAATATGCTTCGTACGGATAGCCTTCGCCGCCGTCCGTAAACAACGTCAAGTCGCCCGACTCGCCCGCAACGTAACTTATAAGTTTAAGTTCAAACGTATCGACTGCGCTTGTAGACAAATCGCCGATAATAATTTCGCCGACCGTCGTATAAGTATCGCCTACCTTTGTAACGGTAACTTTAACGCCGAGCGAACCGGTTATGTAGCTTGCGTACGCTCTGTCGGAAACCGCCAACGTGTAGGTGATAACCGTGTTAAGTTTGTCCGCCGTCAAATCGATTGTAGCCGAACCGCTTGAACCTGCCTCGGCTTTAAGAGCTGCCTCGGCTTTAAGAGCTGCCGTATCGTAATATGCGCTCTGTCCCAAAACAGGGAAGATTTCGATTTCACGTTTTTCGATAGTGAATTTGCTTGGAGTATCTCCGCCGACGTTTACCACAACGGTAAAGTTAGAATCGACGACAAAACCTTCGCCTGTTGCAAGGTATGCATAAACGCCGACGCTTTCGCCCAAAGCTCTTGAAACCTTACCGCCTAAAATTATCGTTGCAAGGAATGCGTCGTCGATAACCGTTCTGTCATACATAATGCGGTTGGAGTTTTCGTAAACGCGATATCCGATGGTCGGGTCGCTGTCGCCGAATTGTTTCGAAACACTGTCCGCCTCCAATGTAACCGTAAATTTGTTTATAGTGTAATTAGATCCTTCGGACGTATCGAAATCAAACGAGTAGTTTGTAGAATTGAATGCCGTTTTAGCTTCGATAGAATAAATGCCTGCCGACACACCCTTATATTCGCTAACGCCTTGAAGACCTATTGCACCGTCAAGACCGTCGATAAAGAAATATTCAGCGCTGTCGATATCCAAAAATTTTCCGTCAACGTCGAGATCCAAAAATTTTCCGTCAACGTTGATATAACTTCCGTTTACGTCTAAGGTAAATACTTTTCCGTCGACGGTGGAATATCTTGGCAACAAATAATTGCCATCATCGTCTTTAGCCATAAGGTCGATAAGAAGATAATAAGTATCGCCGAATTTTACAAGATAATTGCCCTCATCTGAAAGAGGTCTTTCAACTGCGACAGCGTCGTCGCCGAGCAAAGCGTTGTCGCCGAGCAAGCTGCTCAAAACTTTGAAGCCGAGAACGGTCGTATAATTTGCGCCGCCGTAAACGACGGTTTTAGGCACGGCTTGTATAACCACGTGGTCCTGTGCCTTGTTAATGTTGAACGACGTTTTTAAAACTTCCGATATATAACAATCGTCGTCGACTTGTGCGTATACGAAATATTGTCCGGCATTTTTTATTGACGTATAACCGCTTAATCCTTCATAGGCAGAAGCGTTATCGCTGAAATAATCGAAATAAGTAAGTTTAACTCCGAACTCAGTAACATTGTCGCAATGAGTATCACCCTTTGTGAACGTAAAAGTTTCCGCCCATCTGTCGTAATTTTCATCGGTTATCGAGCCCGTATAAGGTATATCCTGAGTGTAACCGTTGTAGTAAACGGACGAGCTTGCGCGTTGAAGAGTCGTAAGACGTCTGAACGAGAAAACGTATGCCGTAGGAATGGTTTTTGCCTCTTCGTCATCGAATAAGAAAAGGTAGTTTTCAAAAATCTTACCTGCGTTGTCAACGTTCCACGTAAACGTACAAGTATGCACGCCGTTGAGCGTAACGGTTTCGCCTACGACGATGCCTTTGTTGTTAAGACCTTCGGAAGATATGTAATTTGCAAGAAGAGCCTGTGCGCCGCTTGCGGTATAAAGATTTGATTTCGATCCCGCATTGTATTGCAAAGAACCGCCTAAATACTCGGCAGTATCGATTGTATAAGGAACGAAACCTTGAACCCAGCTGATGCTGAACGTAACGGTATCGCCACGTCTGAATTCGGTTGTAACGTTGCCTTCCTTATCTTTCATTTCGACTAAAATATCTTCGGAAGACAAGCAGTCGGATTTAATAAATTCTGCGGCAGTAGTTTTATCGAGATAAGAAGCAATGGTATATCTGTTGCCGTCGATGAAAATCTGAGCGACAGACGTCTGACCGATATTTCCCGCCTGATCGATTGTCCATGCATAAATGGTAAACAAACCTGCAACGTTTTTCCTGTTCATGCTGAAATCTAACATAGTTTCGGCAGCATAAGGAATAATCGAATCGGCAGTCTGAGCGACCGTTGAACACATAATAGCGTCAAAATAATCTTGAGCGTTCAAATATTCAAGCAAGTCGTCTTTTGAAATCTGATTTAAATATTGACTTTCGGCAGGCAATGCGCTAACTGCAGATTTAAAGATAGTGTCCAAAGATGCAATGCCGTCTGCTAAAGAGTTTCTTGTAACGCCGAAATACGTATAAGATTTTGCGGCATATTCTTCGCCCTCAACGTCGATAAGCGACATAATCTGCGGTTTCCAGTTTTCCGTATACCACTTTCTCGAACTACCCGTTGCAATCGTAAGGCTTGTGCCGCTCTGAAGATAACCTTCCTCATCGCTCATGGCAACCTGTCCGACCGCCTTATAGTCCATACGGAATTTACATTTGCTGAAGGGGCCGTTTGTGTCCTCATAGGTTGACTTTGTCAATTCCTTTTCATATACGCCTCTCGACAAAGTGAAAGCAACGTCAAGGCTGATATAATTGTCAACCGTGCCGCCGTAATAAACGATAAACTTTGCACTTCCGTAAAGTTCGTCCTCAGTATCTGCAACATAATCGTAAATTATATAGAAGTTGCCGTCAAAATATGCCTCCATTCTGTTGCCGTCAGGCAAATCGTAAGTGCCGACCGTACCGCCGACAGAATCTTCAGCGCTAATCGTGCTACCCTTTACAACGACGATGCTTTCTTCGCCCAATGCATTTGTATAGGTAATGCTGTTGCCCGAAAGGTTGTTTCCGATGACTGAAGCAAGAGCGCTGCTTCTCGTACTGTTTTTGATGATAATTTCAAGTTTGACATACGGATATGCAGTTGAAGCCATATCCTTCGTGCCTATCCAATATTCGCCCTTGCCCTGGCTATCCGTCAAGTATTGCGTAAACGCTCCGCTTGCAGTAGCGACGTTTGCGTTGCCGAGATTTGCTCTTAAGGTCGATGCGTTGGCGTCGTTGTCATAGTCGACTTTAAAATAGTAAGTGCTAGTACATGACAAAGCATTGTTAGAATTACTAGAATTTCCAACATTTCGTCCCGTAAGATTTGCTACTGCAAATACAATTTGGTAGAAGCCTGAGCCGTAAGTGCCATACTCCTCGCCATACTCCGCCTTTATTGCTTCAAAATCGAGCGTCAACGAACTTGCCGACTGGTATGCGAAAACCTTACCTGCTTCATATTTAAATGTTGAAGAGGAATAACCCGGCGTAACCTCAGTAGTATACGTTCCGTCCGCCGTAGTGGAATAATAAAGTCTGTAATAGAAAACGTACGGTGAATTTGCCGAAGTTTCCGCAGTCAAAGCGATTTTTTGCGTTGAGGTATAAATCCACGAAGCGTCGGCAAGATTTGCCTTATCCGTGACATAAGGCGTTTCGTCATTGTCCGCTTCGACGCTTATCTGAGTGATGGCACTAGCCGCAGTCGGGTCTATGCCCTCAACCGTTATGACCGTACTTGCACTGCTACCCGACGCATAGTCGGAAGTGGTTATCGTAAGTTTTGTGTTGGCATAGAAATATAGAGTTAAAGTTGCCTCCTTAATGCTAGACTTGTTGAAAGTATAGTAATAGACAGGCGAACCGTCCTCCGTCGAATCTACGCGCGCCGAATAGTCTGTAGAAGCCGTTAGCTTATACGGACATAGTTCTATCTTTTCCGTTCCGCTGGCGGATAGCGTAATTCGGTTTAGCATTACCAAATCCGTTAGGTTAAACTTAACAATCTTATAATACGTATAATCGCCTATCAGTCCTAACGTGCCACCTGTCTCTAAACCGTTTGTATACGATTTAAGATTAAGTTCCGTGGTGTTTGAAGTGCTGGCACCGCTGTCTAAGCTGTTATCAAGTGCTTCTTTCAATCTGTCGAAATCGGCATAAACGTTTTCCGTCCCTGCGGTAGTTGTACCGTAGTTATAAGGAAGAGAGGATAACTTCGTGTTATAAGGATAAAGACTTGTCGTAGATTCCGAGCTCCCCGCCGTTGCGTTTTTAGGTGCGGCACTGTCGCTAGGCAAAATTGCCTTAACTGCCATCTTGGTGTTGCTTATCGTAGCGTATATTTCACGCCAACCTAAGCTTCCTTGAGTAATACGAAAAGCTATGTAAAAACCTATTGCACCGCCCGTATCTGTAGTACCGGACGTAGCAGTAGTACTGTCCCAACCACTAAGCGTAACCGGCGTCGGAGCTGCATCTCCGCCGGAGGCGGCAATAACGATGGTTTCATTTTTTTCGGTTAAATCTTTACTCACGGAGTTTGTATAAGCATAACCCGATGCGGCCGAACTTGCCGCAGTAGCTGTAGACGGAGTTGAGTTTATACCAATTGCATATCCAAATCCAGAAAGGTCGCTTCCTGACTTATTAGTTAAAGTTGCCTCAAGCGTGATTTGCAATGACGCTCCGTTTTGAAGAAGATATGCAAGCTCCGTATTATTAAATTTGAAATTAAAAACTATATAGGCTTTGTGGGCGCCCGTATCGCTTTCAGTTTTTATTGTGTACGAGTCATTAGTTGCGGAACAAGAATCATAAGAAACATTATCCAAATAATAACTACCTGTATTAGTAGTCATATTTCCGTCAAGCGGATTAAAATCTTTGACTTCTCTTTCCGTCGAACTGCCGGACAAAGTGATACCGTCCGTTGTCTCTATCAAAGTGGTTCCGCCACCCGATTTAGCCGCCGGATCCGCTTCCGCACTTTCGCTTGCTTCCGAACTTCCGTTAGCTTCATTGACTTCCGCCGTTTCTTCCGCAGTTGCTACACTGCTTGCTTCAAAATTAAGAGAATCACCCAATAAGGCAAAAGAGAGCGCAAAAATAAGCATAACCAACAACGCCATAAACGTGGCGATTTTCAAAACCGAACTTACGTTCTTTATCTTTTTAATTTTTTCACTCTCGTTAAATCTCATAATTTTACCTCTCCTAATTAATTTTGACTCTCTTAATTTATTTTTTGTTTTTAATTTTTGTTTTTATTTGTTTTCTAATCTCTTTTGACTTTATTTTTTGCTTCCTATTTTTTAATTTATTTATATTTTTTATATTTTTTCGTTTTCTGTTTTTGCCTTTAACCGTTTTTTGTTTTATCCGATTGCTTTTTTCGGCTTTTGCTTCCGAATTTTTCGGCTTTAACTATCTTTTCCCTTAGATTTATTTGTCTTTTATTTTATCGATTGCTTTTATCCGATTGCTTTTTGTTTTTTGATATTCCGTATCGCTTTAAAGCTTTCGGCTTTGTTTATTCTCCGTCTTTTGCCACCGCTATTTATCGCTTTTTAACAAACAATTCAGCTATAAATTGACGGCAAAATAAACGGCAATTTTACGTTTTGGCAAAGTTTTTATGCTTATTGAGCACATAATTCCCCCACCCCGTCGATAACTTTAAATAGCATTATACCGCTATTATCCAAGTATACAGCTTAATATTACTATGCTAAAACAAGTTTGTCAATGTTTTAGCCGTTTTTTTGTTGTCAACTATTGCCATAAACGCCCCCCCAAAACCCTTTTTTAAATGCGTTTTAAAAACTTTACGCAAAAAAATAATTTTTTTACATAACCCGCAAAATCCGACCGACTACGACAGACTATATAAAATGCAACTTAATACGAAATTTATTTTAACGATTTTATCCGTTTGATTGCATTTTCAATTTATTAAACCCTACCTATTTAATTTAACCTTACCTTTTAGTTAAACGTACCTATTTAATTGAATTTTATCTATTAAATCGAATACTTTTCTATGCTAATAAAAACTATATATATCCCTTTCCTACCCTTATGGAAAACCGAGAAAACTAACTCTACTTATAAAGTTAATTAAAAATCTATATTTTTCTTTTTTTTATCCTTATGGGAAAACCGAACAAGCGTGCGTATCTTATAAAGCAAGTATAATAAGAACTTTAAATTTTTTTCGCTTTAAAAATTTAACTATAAATCGTTTAAAAAAGTGCAACTTTTTATTTTGATTAAAACTTGTCTGTCTCTTTTTTATCCTTATGGAAAAACCGAGAAAACTAACTCTACTTATAAAGCTAATTAAAAATTTATATTTTTCTTTTTTTATCCTTATGGGAAAACCGAGAAAACTAACTCTACTTATAAAGTTAATTAAAAATCTATATTTTTCTTTTTTTTATCCTTATGGGAAAACCGAACAAGCGTGCGTATCTTATAAAGCAAGTATAATAAGAACTTTAAATTTTTTTCGCTTTAAAAATTTAACTATAAATCGTTTAAAAAAGTGCAACTTTTTATTTTGATTAAAACTTGTCTGTCTCTTTTTTATCCTTATGGAAAAACCGAAAAAACGGAATCTAATTATAAAGCTAATTAAAAATTTATATTTTTCTTTTTTTATCCTTATGAAAAAACCGAACAAGCGTGCTTGTTCGGTAAAAGGCAAAAACAAACTATAAAAAAGCCTTGATTTACTTTGTAAATCAAGGCTAAAATTTAGTTTTGTTTTTGCCTCAGTTTTGTTTTTGCCTAAGTTCCGTCCTCTTTATCTTTCCGCTTATCGTTTTCGGAAGTTCGTCGACAAAGTCAATAATTCTCGGGTACTTATACGGCGCAGTCGCATTTTTGACGTACGTCTGAATTTCTTTTTTAAGTTCTTCAGAGGCGGTATATCCTTTTGCAAGTACGATCGTAGCTTTTACCACCTGTCCTCTTACAGGGTCAGGCGCGCCGGTTACCGCACATTCGAGAACGCTCGGATGTTCCATAAGCACGCTTTCGATTTCAAACGGTCCGATACGGTATCCGCTCGACTTTATAAGGTCGTCCGTTCTGCCGACGTAATAAAGATAGCCGTCTTCGTCGCTCCATGCCATATCGCCCGTGTGGTAATAACCGTCGTGCATAGCTTCCGCCGTTATATCCGGGCTTAAATAATATTCTTTGAAAAGTCCGTAAGGCTTGCCGTCGGATATATCGATGCAGATTTCGCCGACTTCGCCGTTAGGAACCTTTTCCCCGTCGGCATTGAGCAAAGCAGACTTATACTGCGGAGTAGGTTTACCCATAGAGCCGAGTTTAGGAGTCATACCTTTTAAGTTTGCAACCGTAAGAGTCGTTTCCGTTTGTCCGAAACCTTCCATCAAAGTAAGTCCCGTTGCTTCTTTAAATCTTGTTACGACTTCAGGGTTTACAGCCTCGCCTGCCGTAGTCGCATACGTAAGACTTGAAAGGTCGTAATGAGAAAGGTCTGCTTTTATCAAAAATCTGTATATCGTCGGAGGCGCGCAGAAAGTCGTGATTTTATATTTCTCAATCATTCTCAGAACTTTGTCCTGGTCGAACTTCGAGAAATCGTAGGTAAATACGCACGCACCGCAAAGCCATTGACCGTAAAGTTTGCCCCATACCGCTTTACCCCAACCGGTTTCCGCAACGGTAAAATGAATTCCGTCTTTTTGAACGCAGTGCCACCACTTGGCAGTTACAAAGTGTGCCAACGGATAGGTGAACGTGTGAGCCGCCATTTTAGGATAGGACGTCGTGCCCGACGTGAAATACATAAGCATTATATCGTCGACGTCGTTTTCAACTCTTTCAAACGTTTCGGAACAATTATATGCATCGTTAAAACTTATCCAACCGTCCTTTTTGCCTGCAATAATAAGATTTTTTACGCTCTTTTCTTCGGCGGCAAGTTCAACTTCATGAGAAATAGTGCCGTCGGCCGTACAAATAATA
Source organism: Christensenellales bacterium (assembly GCA_051883555.1). Taxonomy (GTDB): domain Bacteria; phylum Bacillota; class Clostridia; order Christensenellales; family CAG-917; genus CAG-917. The sequence goes on from JBJETY010000074.1 coordinate 24,334, forward strand.
GCAGATACGCCCGCTTTCTCTATGCGGTAAACGACGTCTTTCTTTTTAAGCTGGTCGGTTGCAGGAATTGCGATAGCTCCGATTTTGTGCAATGCAACGATTGCAAGCCAAAATTCGTAATGACGACGGAGAATCAGCATAACTCTGTCGCCCTTCTTAATGCCGAGCGAAGTAAAGAAATTTGCAATTTTGTTTGACAGAATGCTAATTTCTTTAAACGTGAAAATTCGTTCGGTTTCGTCGTCTCCGACCCATACCATTGCCTTTCTGTCCGGCTCAGTCTTCGCAAACTCGTCTACTACGTCGTAGGCAAAGTTGAAGTTTTTCGGAGCGTTAAAGGTCAAAGCCTTAAGCGTTCCGTCGCTGTTCAATTCCTCTTTGATAAATTTTTCGTAAAGTTCCATATTTTTTCTCTTGTTTCTGTTTGAGCGAACTCAAGCAGTATTTAAAACGTTGCGCATTTTGCAAAGTTTTAAACGTCAAAAAAAGGAGCGACGTTTCGGCGTCACTCCTAAATTTGTTATTTGTTGAGGTTTGCTTTCAATGTTTCAAGCTCAGCTCTTAAGGCTTCAGGGAGTTTATCACCGAATTTCTTGTAGAACTCCTCAATGCCTTCAACGTCCTTTTTCCACATTTCGTTGTCGACACTAAGTAATCCTTTTAATGTTTCAATGTCAATATCTAAACCGTTTAGGTTAATATCCTCTGCTTTCGGAATGTATCCGATAGCAGTTTCGGTTGCATCGACGGCGCCTTCGCAGCGCTTAATAATCCAATCAAGAACTCTCATGTTATCGCCAAAGCCCGGCCAAATGAAATTGCCGTTATCGTCTGTTCTGAACCAGTTTACGTTGAAAATCTTAGGAAGTTTTGTAGCCTTTCCTTTCATATCGAGCCAATGAGCAAAATAATCGCCCATATTGTAGCCGCAGAAAGGAAGCATAGCCATAGGGTCACGACGAACTACGCCGACCGCACCGCTTGCAGCTGCCGTTGTTTCAGACGCCATAATAGAACCGACAAAAACGCCGTTTTCCCAACTCTTCGATTCATAAACGAGCGGAGCGGTTTTTGCTCTACGGCCGCCGAAAATGATAGCGTCAAGCGGAACTCCGTTAGGGTTTTCGAAGTCAGGCGAAATGCACGGACAATTTATTGCAGGTGCGGTAAATCTTGAGTTAGGGTGAGCCGCTTTTACAGGCTTACCTTCTTCGTCTACCATACCTTCGTGCCATGGATTTCCTTTCCAATCGATTGCGTTCTTTGGCGGATTCTTATCGAGACCTTCCCACCATACCGTGTTATTTTCCGTATTAAGGCATACGTTTGTGAAAATCGTATTTTTTCTCGTTGAAGCGAGAGCGTTAGGGTTTG
>JBJETY010000075.1:0-4010 GCA_051883555.1 Christensenellales bacterium
GCCGAAACCTGCATATACGCTCATTATAAGCAACATATCGATTTTATCGATATACGGCTCTACAAGCGATAACGGTTTATCAGGGTTCAACACCAATCCGCATTTTTTTCCTTTTGACTTAATTACGTTTAAAGCGCCTTCGACGTCATTTGAAGCGTCAACGTGAAAGGTTACGTAGTCTGCCCCTGCATCGCAAAAACTTCCGACGTATTTTTCAGGTTCGGTTATCATAAGATGAACGTCTAAAGTCATATCCGTATATTTATCCAAAGCTTTGACCATAGGCATACCGAAAGTAATATTTGGTACAAAAACGCCGTCCATGACGTCGCAGTGAAGCCAGTCACCACCCCATTTCCTTACGTCATCGGCAGCTTTGCCCATATTTGCAAAATCTGCCGACAATATTGACGGCGCAACGATAATTTCACTCATATTTTTTTCTCCTTTTCTCTTCTAGTTCCTTAAATATAGCAACGTATCTTTCGTAACGTCCCTTGGATATTTCTTTTCCTATATGGGGCATAACAGCGCATCCCGGTTCCCCAATATGAGTACAACCATGATAGCGGCAATCGCCTGAGAAAGGTAAAAATTCCTCGTAATACAATTTCAATTCTTCCGGGTCAATATCAATAGTATTTAAAAGAGAAAAACCGCACGTATCGATAATATAAAAATCATCACATTTTAAAAGTTCGGTTTGTCTTGTAGTATGCCTGCCACGCTCTGTCTTTTTTGCAAGGTCGCCCGTTTGAAGATTTGCATTGGCCATAGCGTTTATCAAACTACTTTTACCGACGGCAGATTGTCCTATAAGACATACCGTTTTTTGAGACAGATATTTTTTAAGAGGAACGATTCCTTCATTATTTTTAGCCGACGTATAAAAAGTTTTAAACCCTATATAATCTGTCATATCAACTTTTTCAATATCGCACTTATTGCAAACTATAATAGGCTCGATACCTTCGTCAATTGCATTAACAATAACTTTGTCAACCAAAATCCAGTCAGCTTTCGGCTTAGGTGAAATTACAATAACCGCTACGTCGATATTTGAAACGTACGGGCGAATCAATGAATTTTTCCTTTCGAATAAATCGTCAATTACGTATGCGTCGGAAGCGCCTGAAATTTCGACTATATCTCCGACAACAAGTTTTACGTCGTTTTTTAGCCGTTTTCTGACAACACAACTAAAAACGCCCTCCGACGTATCGACAGTATAAAGATTAGAAACAATTTTTATAATTCGTCCCTGCATAAATACCTTCTTTTGAGTTGTCCGCATGCACCTTCGATATCGCTACCGAGGCTTCGCCTTATTGTAGCCGAAACACCTAACTTTTCAAGTTCGGATTTAAATTCGTTTGCGCTCATGCTTGGCAACAAACTTCCGTTATCAATTTTATTTAATCGTATAAGGTTTACGTGGCTCGGAAAACCTTTTATCAAAGCTGCAAGCTCTTTTGCGTGTTCAACCTTATCGTTCACTCCGTTTATCAGCGAGTATTCAAAAATGATGCGTCTGCCTGTTTTTTCAAAATAATATTTTGCCGATTTTACTATATCTTTTACGGAATATTTTTTTGCAATCGGCATAATTTCGCAACGGATTCCGTCGTTGGGCGCATGCAAAGAAAAAGTAAGCGTTGGATGATGGCCGCTGTCGGCAAGACTATAAACTTTGTCGCAAAGTCCGCACGTTGAAAGAGATACGTTTCTTTCACTTATATTAATTCCGCTTTCGATATTAAGCAGCGACAAAAATTTAATCACATTCTCATAATTGTCGAGAGGTTCGCCGCTGCCCATCAAAACTACGTTTGCAATTTTTCTGTCCTTTGCCGTACCGCCAAAATATCGGTTTATTACCAAAATCTGCCCCAAAATTTCACCCGAAGAAAGATTCCTTAAAAGTCCGTCCTTTCCCGAAGCGCAAAATTTACAGCCCATTCGGCAACCGACTTGCGTGGAAACACAAACGGTATTTCCATAATTATTTGTCATAAATACGCTTTCAATTAGCTGGTCATCCGACAATTTCAATAAAAACTTGCTTGTGCCGTCTTTTCCTTTAAATTCCTTTAAAATTTCGATACCGATTGAAACGTATTCGGTTTTTAACTTTTCCCGAAACTCTTTAGATAAGGAGGTCATTTCGTCGATAGATTTGCCGTTATGACAAAACGACAATATCTGCCCAGCAAGATATCGCTTTTCACCCGAAAAAATATCGGCCAACTCTTTTAAATCATAATCGGCAAGTATTTTCATTTTACTACCAACATTCATTAATAAGTTTTGAGCTTAGTTTTGAAGTCTCAAAACCGTTATCTATCGTATTTTTAATTTGTGCATATGAATAAATATGCAATTATAACGGTTAAATGCATAAATATTCAAAATTTAAAGTACAAATATTAAGCTACACAATAATAATTAAATATTTATAAATATAACGAATTTAAATTGCATTTTAGCATTACAATTTATATTTTGTAAGCAGAACTTAAATGTTCAAAGCAAATTTTAACGTGTTTTGTTAAAACTTACAATTCTTATAATTTCTTAAACTTCGCTACAAAAAAGCCGTCCCATTCTTTAAAAGGTAAAACTGTTATCGTTCCGTTCTTTTCAATATGAGGTAAGTTTTGCGGCAAATCACACTCTTCAATTTTATTATTTACTATTGAAGGCTTTTTCAAAACATATTCTACGTTTTCAATGTTTTCTTCATTAAAAAGCGTACAGGTTGAATAAACAAGCGTTCCTCCCCTTTTTAAATACAATACGGCATTATCCAATATTTTCTTCTGAGTCGCCGCCATTTGTTTTACAACGCTTTCGCCGTGCCTTAAAAACACGTCGGGATGCTTTCTGTAGGTGCCGAAACAACTGCAAGGAGCGTCGACAAGCACACAATCAAACTTGCCGATAAAATTTTCGTTAAGCTTTGTTGCGTCGTTTATCTGCACGCTGACGTTATCGGCAGTCATTCGTTTGCAATAACTTTTAATCTGTTTAATTTTAGAATCGTTCAAATCGCAAGCCGTAACGGTACAATTACGATTATATTGAGCTGCATACACAGATTTACCGCCCGGAGCTGCGCAAAGGTCTAAAACCTCGCCGTACGGTTTCAACACCTGAACGGCAAACATAGACGACGGAGACTGAATTGTAATCGCACCGTCAAAAAACATACTTTTTACTGCCTGACAGTTTCTCACCGAAAATCCGCCGACCGATGAATCGATGTATTCCGTATTTTCATTTTGAAGTTTCGTTTTTAACTGCAAAGCCGAACAAATTTTCGGATTATTGCGGATATGCTCGAGTTCAAAAGGTGGTTCGCTTAAAATTCTACCGCCAACTTCTTTTCCGTATTCCTTTAAAATTCTTTTGACAAACCAAACAGGTTTCGACGTATCGAAAGATATCTTATTTATTTCATCCGACGGAACGTTGAAATGCTTTGTTGCAATCTTCTTTAAAATTGCGTTTATAAAGCCGCTGACTCCGCTTTTGCCGATTTTTTTTGCAAATTCGACGACGCCGTTAACAACGGCATAATCGGGTAAAGAGTCCATATAAGTCAAACAATACGCACCGATTTTCAATAGAACAAGCACGGACGATTTCGGCTTTTGCTTGACGAGATCGGAAATTACGTATTCAAGTTGAACGTCCTTTTCCAAAACGCCGTATATGATTTTTGTGGCGGCGCCACTAAGGTCCACTTTGGCTAAGGCCGAATCAAGATATGCGCCTTTAACGTATATTTCGCTGAGTGCGTTGTATGCCGTTTCGATGTAATCCATGCTATTCACCGAACACTTTGCCGATTTCTAGGCGGTGTCCTTTTAAATATTCTTTTGACGGCATTCTTTTTGAATTCTGTGCCTGAATTTCGTCTAAAGATATCAGACTGTCACCGCATTTAACTATAAGTCCGTTTTTTACGTCCGCCGACACGATTTCACCGTCTTTAAATTTTTTATAAT
>JBJETY010000076.1:0-3971 GCA_051883555.1 Christensenellales bacterium
GTTATATCGCCAATAATTCTTACGCCAAGACCCGGTCCCGGGAACGGCTGACGGTAAACAAGTTTATCAGGCAATCCCAATTTCTTGCCGATTACTCTTACTTCGTCTTTAAAAAGTCCTCTGAGCGGTTCGACAAGTTCTTTAAAACTCATATCTTTAGGCAAACCGCCTACGTTGTGATGGCTTTTTATGTTTGCGCTGTTTTTAGCTCCCGATTCGATTACGTCGGGATATATCGTTCCCTGTGCCAAGAATTTCACGTCGCCGAATTTTTTCGCTTCGTCCTGGAATACGTTTATAAATTCCGCACCGATGATTTTTCTTTTCGTCTCAGGATCCGTAACTCCCTTTAATTTTTCAAGGAAACGGTCTTTTGCGTTCACTCTTATAAATCTCAAATCAAAATCTTTAAACGCCGCTTCCACTTCGTCGCCCTCGTTCTTACGCATAAGTCCGTGGTCCACGAAAATGCAAACGAGTTGATTTCCTATTGCTTTTGAAAGAAGAGCCGCAACAACAGAGCTGTCTACGCCGCCCGAAAGTCCCAATATGACCGTTTCGTCGCCGACTTGTTTTTTTACTTTTGCAATCTGCTCTTCGATGTATCCTTCCATCGTATAATCGCCGTTTGCTTTACATACGCCGTAAACAAAGTTATGAAGCATTGTCTTTCCGTTAGGCGTATGTTCGACTTCCGGGTGGAACTGCACTGCGTACAATTTTTTATTATCGTCCGCCATAGAAGCGTTAGGACAATCTTTCGTATTTGCGCAACGTTTGAATCCGTCGGGAAGTTTTGCAACGTAATCGGTATGCGACATCAATGCAATTTGATTTTCGTCAAGTCCTTTAAAAAGTTCGCCGTCGGTATCGACTTTAACGTCTATTTTACCGTATTCGCTAACTTTGCAAGGAATAACTTCACCGCCCAATTTATACGCCATAAGTTGCATGCCGTAACAGATGCCCAAAATAGGAATTCCCATTTCAAACAATTCTTTTTCGCACGTAGGCGCGTCCTTAGCGTAAACGGAATTAGGTCCTCCCGTTAAGATTATACCGATAGGGTCAATGCTACGGATTTCATCAAGCGACGTATCGCCGGGCTTGATAATCGAAAGGACGTTCATTTCTCTTACTCGACGAGCGATAAGCTCCTTATATTGACCGCCGAAATCCAAAACTAAGATTGTCTGGTTCAAACTTCTACCTCCCCGTTAAAGACGACTTCAGCTTTACCCGTCATCATAACGCAATCGTCTGTATAATTTATAACAAGGTCTCCTCCGCGGAGAGAAACCGTTATATCGGTGCCCTTGTCGGCATATCCGTTCAAAACAGTTGCGACCGTAGAAGCGCAAGCCCCCGTGCCGCAAGCAAGAGTCTCGCCCGAACCACGCTCCCATACTCTCATTTTTATATGCGATCTGTCTATAATTTCTATAAATTCGGTATTCACTCTGTCCGGGAAATATTCGGCGTTCTCAAACTTTACGCCCACCTTTTCGATATCGAGCGTATCGAGACTTCCGAGCCACTCTGCGTCTTTAAGATAAATAACGCAATGCGGATTTCCCATAGAAACGCACGTCGCCTTATATTCTTTGCCGTCTACGGTAATAGATTTTGACACTACCTGTCCGTCAAACGTCGTAGGAATTTTTCTTCCGTCAAGCTCAGCCTTTCCCATGTTGACTTTTACGGTATCGACTTTTCCGTCTTTCAAAAAAAGTTGAAGATATTTGATTCCCGATAAGGTTTCTACGCTTATTTCGGTCTTATTGACAATTTTATTGTCGTAAAGATATTTACCCACACACCTTATAGCGTTTCCGCACATTTTTCCTTCGCTGCCGTCAAGATTGAACATACGCATTTTGGCGTCTGCCACGTCGGACGGACAAATTAAAACGATGCCGTCTCCGCCTATACCGAAATGGCGGTCGCTCAATTTAATTGCGAGAGAATTAGGGTCGGCTATTTTGGTTTCAAAGCAGTTGAAATAGATATAATCGTTTCCTATGCCCTGCATTTTTGTAAAAGCTAATTTTGTCATAAAACCTCGATTTTTTTATTTTATGATAATACATTTCAAAATTTTTGTAAATAAAAAACCCCGTCTTGGGGTAATTTATTATTCACAGTTTTTTATTTTTCTTTCTTCGATTTTATGCCTTTAAAAATATTGAATCTGTTGCTGCCACGGCCGACTGTTTTACCGTCTTCTTCGATTTCCGTTACGCTATCGCACGCCGCCTTTTCAATGAGTTCCTTTTCTTTTTTTCTGCTAAAAAGTTTTCTGCTTTTATCATTGCCGTTTCCGTCCGTAACGGAATTTTCCGACGGCAAACTATGCTCGTCCATTTTACTTTCCGCAATCTGTCCTTCCTGCGAATCTTCCGACGAGGTATTAATTTTATTCAACAATTTTTCCTTCTTTTTTTCCTCTTTCAGTTTTTTCTTTTCTTCTTTTACCCTTTTCTTTTCTGCCGCCGCTTCTTCTTTTTCTCTTCTTTTGTCGGCTTTTTCTTTATTCTTTATGCGTTTATTCTTTGCGTACGACACAATATTTGTGAGCATTTTGCTTTCTTTGATTTTTTCGTCGATAGCTTCTTTTGCAATCTGCGCTCCGAGTTTTGCAAGTTTAGGAATTACGTTTGTAAGTATCAAAGTAACGAGTTTAAACACAATCGTTAACGCGGCAAAAACAATAGTAAAAATAGCGACCAAAAGCGAAACTACTTTGTTGACCTCGCTACCCGATATGCTCGATAAAACTACGCTTACTGTCAAAACGGTATGTACGATGTTAAGTATCGCCCTGAAAATCGAAATGCCCGTTTTGTACGTTTTAAGAAGCATACGTTTTTTCTTTTTGCCTTCAACCGCAAAAATCAAAAGCGATAAGAAAATAAGCGCGTAAATTCCCAAAGCGCCGAAGGAAACGTATCGATAAACGGGATTGCCGAATTTGGTAAAAACGGAATATATCAAATATGCCGTGCTGAAAAGCAAGGATATTATTGTCCAGGCAATCGATAACTTCTGAAAAACCGCTATCTTGTCCTTCATTTCCTGCAACGCCGTTTTCTTGGGCGTCGTTTCTTCCTTAAATTCTCCGTTTTCGATTTTGTCCGTCATACGATTTCCTTATATTTCGTATTTTTCATTTTTCGTATTTATCGTAACTTCGCTTTGCGTTTTACGCATCGTAAATAACAATAAATATAGTAGCATAGTTATAATAGTAATATATTTGCAAAAAGTTATATATTTGCAAAAACATATATCCGGCAGAAAGACATATACCCGCAAAAAACCAATCTATCTGTCCGTAAAGACTTTTTCTTCTTCGAGTTTAACTTTGCTTTTGCATCTTCAAACTTCAAGGCATAAAACATAACGATTTATTGCAAGCTAAATATCCGTTCGCCGAGAAAGGTTTGGACCGCAACGTTAATTTGATTTTATGAATACGGCAAATCCGCTTAAATAAATTTTAATCTATTTTACAGCCGTTTGCAACCATATTTTATATCTCTGTTTTTGGCAATAAAAAGAAATCGCAAATAAAAAACAGCTTTTAAAAAGCTGTTTTTTAATCGAAATTATAAATTATAATCGGCAATGCAAAACGTAAATTGATTTCACGTCGCCAATCGATTTCAAGCATACGAAATCTTATGCTAAAAACCACGTGCTACACGATATAGACTAGTCGGCAGAATCCATCGATTCAAGTCGAATTTGTCTTTTCTCTTCTTTCGTGAGTTTCTTTTTGCCACCCACCTGCATGCTGTCGCCGTATCTTACAAACAACATAAGGACTATTGCAATTGCTACGCAGATTGCCGAATAAAGGAACAAGAATTTCATTCCTACGCCGTCCATAACAAGACCTGCAATAAACGGAGTGATAGCCTGAGCCGACATAGTAGCCGTATAATAGAAACCTGTATACTTTCCGCAGT
>JBJETY010000077.1:0-3523 GCA_051883555.1 Christensenellales bacterium
ATCAGAATATGAGATATCAAGGCCGTCGTGGTAGTCTTTCCGTGAGCTCCGCTGACGGCTACTACTCTACGGTGCAAACTTGCGACAAACCCTAAAAAATCTCTCCTCTCTATGCACGGTTTTCCAAGCGACTTTGTCTTGATGATTTCAGGATTATCGTCTTTTATGGCCGAAGAATAAACTGCATAATCGTAATCGGTAAAACACGGACGAGGTTTATAATATATTTTTATGCCTTCCTTTTCAAGCATTCTCGTCGTATCGCTTTCTTTTGCGTCGTATCCTATAACGGTAGCGCCGCAACGTTTCGCATAAAGCGCAAGTAGCGAAGTGCTTACTCCGCCTATCCCCAAAAACAATATTTTTTCGTTATACATAATCTTCCTCAGATTAATATATGTAGCAAAAAAGCCTTTTTTTACAAAAAATCAAGAAAATTCAAATTGGGTATTGAAATATAACGGTTTTTATATTAAAATAGAATTACCAAAGATAAGGATGGTGCTTAATTATGTTGAATATCACAGACGTCAGAGTCAGACTCGTCAAAAAAGACGACGCAAAACTAAAAGCAGTGGCTTCTATCGTCGTTGATGACTGTTTTGTTATCCACGATATTAAAATTATAGAAGGTACAGAGGGAAATTTCATCGCAATGCCGTCAAGAAAAACGCCTGACGGCGAATTTAAAGACATTGCTCATCCGATTAATCCGGAAACAAGAGAAATGATAAGAAAAAAAGTGTTCGACGCATACGAAGTAGCGCTTAAAGAACAAGAATAAATAAAAGCTGTCAGATGACAGCTTTTTTTAATTCTTTTGCAAACGGCACTTGAATATTCAATTTCCGTTTAACTATTTTAAATTTAAATCGAATTTCAGACGTGTTCTTAAAAACGAAATCAAACGTACCCAACTTTGACGTGAAATAATTTTTAATTACGCTTTGATTTATAATTTCGCTTTGAACAAATTTTCTCATTAAAGGGACATTAAGTTCATTCTTAAATTAGCAATATTTATTCAAATAGCAGTATCTATTCAAATATCAATATTTATTCAAAATATTTATAATCGAGTTTGCCCATATCCGTTATAGGCATTTCGTCTACTTGCTCAATCGTTTTAGGAATATACCAATGCGAAAGATTGGACTTAATCACGTTTATAATTTTTTTTGTCATTTCATCATCGATTAAATAGTCGCCTTTCAATTCAACTATAAGGTGCACGTATGGTTTTTTTGCATTATAACGGCAAATTGCACAACTGCTTTCCACCTCTTCAATCGAATTTACCACTCTTTCTATCTCGGTAGGAAAAACGTTTATTCCCGAAATTTTTATAAGGCGTTTCTCCCTTCCTTTAAAATATAAGTATCCGTCCTCATCCATAACGGCAAGGTCTCCGCTTCTTAAATACTCTTTTCCGTCAATTTCAACAAACGGACCTCTGTCTTCTCCAAGATAGCCTGCCATAAGCTGTTCACCGGCAAAACACATTTCGCCGACTTCGCCTTGTTTCACTTTTTTACCGTCGTTTAAAAGCTCAACTTCAACTCCTGAAAGCGGTTTACCTATCGACCCCGGCTTTTCCCCCGACGTATTGAGCGTACATACACTACCCATCTCTGTAAAGCCGTATCCTTGAACAATCTTAGCCTCGCTTCCGGACGCCGCAAGTTTGTCATAAACTTCCTTTACCAATTCTTCGCCCAACGAATCGCCGCCCACGTAAATTGCTTTTACGGTTTTTAAACACTCGCCGAAATGCTTTTCTTTAACCATTTTTGCAAGCATATTAGGAATGACGTTCATACAAGTGACGTTATATTTTTTTATCTTTTTTAACACCTTGCCTGCGTCGAAATACGGAACAAGACAAAGCATCATTCTCGTACACATACTTGCATGTATAGTCGCGGCAAGCCCGAAGCCGTGGAAAATAGGAAGAACAGACAACATGGTGCCTCGTTCGTCATAAGGATCGCCCAAAGTTTTAAGCATATTCCTTGAAAGAGCATTAATATTTTTATTTGTAAGGCGACTCGTTTTAGGTGCGCCTGTCGTTCCGCTTGAATGCATATAAACCGCTATATCGTTTCCGTCGCTGTGATACGGTTCGAACTTCACGCTCTTCTTAAGTCCTATGAACTTTTCGGAAAACATAGGACATACGATAAGTTTTATGCCCTTAACTGATTTTCTATATTTCATCACGTTGACGTCGCTGAGAATGCAAATTTTAGGTTTGGTCAAATCCAGCTGAGCCTTAAACACTTCGGGATTGCTTTTAGGATAAATCACGCTGACCGTTGCCCCTATTCTGTTTGCGGCGTAAAGTGCGATTACCGCCTGCGGGATATTAGGAAGACAAATCACGATATTATCGCCCTTTTTAATACCCATATTAACAAAAGACCCTGCGACTTTATCAACCCTTTTTAAAAATAAAAACAGCTCACGCTTTTTACGACCGTAAGCGTAAGCATTACCAAAAAAGGTAGAACGATATGCCCGCATATAATCGAACATCGTCCTGCTGATATTTTCACTTTCATTAACGAGCATCATTTTCCCCCTCTCCCTTTTTTTAGTATAAAAAATTAATTAATATAAGTCAATAATAATTTAAAAATTTAAATAAAAATTAAAAAAACACCTTAAAGGCGTTTTTTCATAATTTTATTTACTTTTTTTAATTAAACTTTTTTATTCCATATTTACCAACTCTTACATTTAATACGAAAGTTATGCGACAACTCGCCATTGTGCCGTTACGGTCAACGCTTTTAACGTGTTTACGCGATCTCGTTAATTTAAAAAATTCAGCCCTTTAAAAAGAGCCGAATTTATTAAACTTGTTTGTTCGGGCGGCAGAAGATTTAAAATTTTGCCGACCTTATAAAAATTTCATATTTTAAAATATGCAATGCCTTACTGCAAACCTTAGCTTTTCTGTTCACCGGCACGTATCATTTCGATAAAATATTTATGCACTGACACGTCATCGGTCAATTCAGGATGAAACGCCGTAACAAATTGATTTCCTTCCCGTGCGGCAACAATCTTACCGTCGACTTTTGCAAGAACTTCAGTATCGCCATAAACGTCGGCAATATACGGAGCCCTGATGAACGTCATCGGAATATTTCCGAGTCCTTCAAAAATTTCCTGAGTATGAAAACTGCCAAGCTGCCTTCCATACGCATTTCGGACGGCTTTTATATCCATTGTAGCAAGGTGCTTGCGATTATCGTTTTCTATCTCTTTTGCAAGTAAAAGCAATCCTGCACAAGTCCCGAACACAGGCATGCCGTCAAGTATACTATTTCGTAAATCGTCAAAAAGGTCAAGCTCAATCAGCAGTTTTCCTTGCACCGTACTCTCACCGCCGGGAATGATAAGGCCGTCATAATTACGTTCCAAGTCCCGTTTTTGCCGTATTTCAAACGATTCGACGCCGAGCAAAGCAAGCATGCGTCTGTGTTCGGCAAACGCACCCTGCAAGGCAAGAACACCT
>JBJETY010000078.1:0-21584 GCA_051883555.1 Christensenellales bacterium
GATTGCTCTTCCCTTTTTAGGGTCCCACACAATCTTATAAAAAGCGGTGCCCACGCCTTCGCTCCACATATTTGCTTCGCTCATAAGAGAAGACCATTTGTTTTCCGCACAAATACTTTCCAGAATTCCCGTAGCGAACTTAGCCGCGTTAACGTCGTCGTCATCGCTTGTAGCAGGTCGCACGCTGACCTTTGCTTTTACTCTTGCAAGTTTTGAAAGTCGTGTCTCGACAATCGGAGCGATATGGTTGTATACTTCACGCTGTTGCCAGAAATATTGTTTACCGCTTTCAACGATGTCCCCGTTTTCGATATAACAATATTGATTCCCAATCAAAAAATTCATATCCAGTCGCCAATTAAGTTCCAACGATCTTCTTTGCTCTTGCCTATGCTTAAAATCTTCTTTTACGCTTGCGACAATATCTTCTTTAAATTTCATTTTTTCCTCTTGATTTATCCTTTGCGGATTTGAGCATCATATTTTGCGGACTTTTCGGAACAAAAATTCTGCCCAACGCTTCATAAAGCGAACGCGCACAACTTTCACAAAGATTAACGTTTTGCGAAAGCGAAACTTTGCTGTCAACAGAATAAACTGCTTTGTTTTTACAGGAAGCCATATCGCATTTCACGCTTCCGGAAATTTTTTCAATCGTCATTTTCCTTTTCTTTCAACTCCTTCAATAATCTCATTTTTTCTTCCATAAGTGTGTGTGAATCCAATGCGGACAAATCATCGTCTAAGCCGCTTAGCTCTATATAAGTTTTAAGAGCCGCATTATCGGGCGGATAATATTTTTTAGTAACTTTTCTTTTAACAAGTTCCATCTCTCCGCCGGATGCGTTATATTCCTCAACCACTTCGTCTTTCGTATACCCGGTTGCTCTTTTCAAAAGAGTTTTTAAAATTTTCTCATTCATAATCCCCCTGCCGTTTTTTATTCCTCAAAAGCCTCTGAAAATCACGCTCAACTATAGTCAGTTCTTCCGATTTCGGTTTGGCCTCTTTTGGCAAACTCATGACAAAATATCTCAGTTCATCGAGTGCATGGTCGTCGACTTTTTTAGGTCTGTCGCCGTGCCACCAATAACTTTTAAATTCTCTTATCATATTAGTGCAACAACGGAATATAAAAAGTCGCCTGTTTTTAAGCAGCGACTTTATTCTTTGAATACCCGAATACAAATCTTTATTCACTTTCGTATTTACGGAAATGCCTTTTTCCGAAAACAGCTGTGCAACAGATTTCGAATAAGCAAGCGTTTTTTGATTGGCGGCAGAGTCAATTAAGGCCGTAAGCCTTCCGCTAAAATCTCTCACCCAATCAAGCCGATCGGCAATTTCTTTAATCTTTTCGGTGTGATAATCTATATCCCGCCCCGCTTCGTAATGTTCAGCCACGACGTAAATATTTCCGTCGTAATCTACGGCATAAAAATGGCAACTCGTAGGATTATTCAAACCGGGATCTATTGAAATTCCGCTCTGCCAATCTTGCGGCACGTCAAACGGATCGACAACGTGAACGCTTTCGTCAAACTCTCCGTAAACAAGCCCCTCTGCGGTAAAAAAGCGACCGAATCTTCTCGATTCCTGTTCGTCGTTGCTTGTTAAAGCGAGCATATTTTCCACTTCTTTCTCGTCAAGATAAGGATTGTCTCTCCATTCTATATGTTCGCTCCATACTTCGGGATTGTTATTCTTATTCAGCTCTATTTCGTCATAGATAAAAGTCAGTCCTTTAAGCGGAGTCATTGTTCCGAAAATATCGCCGACCTTATCGAACACTCTCATTTTGCATTCGTCGTAAATATCTTTTGGAGGCTCTTCATCGAACCATACGAAATCGAGCGACGCTCCCTGAAACTTTTCCCTTCCTTGGTCGCAGGACTTAAACCCGATTTTGCTAAGTCCCCCGAAAGCGTTTCGGACAACGATATAATCGATTATCCCATACGACGGCGAAGCCTTCTTTCCGCTTTGCATAACGATATCTTCGATATATTTAGGTGAAAGATATTTCAAAATTTTCGATTGTGCGACGTCGCGTTGCACTTCATAAGTTACGCTGACAACCCAACCGAACACGTTATCGCGGTTTTGTCTATAAGGATGTATTCCTCTTGCAAGCCACACGGTTTCAACCGCTCCGCATTCCGTTTTACCCGTTCTGTTTCCGCCGAACACCCATCTGTTACGTTTATTACATTTATGAAACGCCATCTGTTTGACGTGTACTTTGTCACGGTTATAGCAACTAAGCGGATCGTTTCTGCGACTTTCAAGCTCCTTTTCAATCTTTAAAATTTTCCCTACCAAATCATAAATTTCCATCACGGCAACTGTACTACGACAAAAATTGAAATCAAAAAAAATTATGACGAATTTTGTTGTAAAAATTTTTAAATCTTTGACTTTGGTATTATCTGCTTTATTTTTATCTATAATTGTTGTATAATATGTTTATGAAAATTTTAAAAGGACAGAAAGTATATTTTATTTTAAAAGTCGCCGTCATATTTCTATTATTACTGATGACGGTCTTTTCGGCTTTAATCGCAACTTCTTTTACAAAAGCTAAAATCGCTGACGCCGAAAGCGAAAAATATATTTTAATTCCTTATACGGGCGAACTTGCAAATCTCAGCGAAGCCAACCCGTCAAGCTATATTTTTTCAAATGAAGCCATAGGCGAAGATAAAGGCTTTTACGTCCCCCAAACGTATTACGCAAAATATATATCCACAAAACAATTAGACGTTGAATATTACGAAATTTCATATTGCGGAATAACGGGGTATATAAAGGCAGATTCAAAATTGCAACCGAAAGAAATAACCGAAGTTACGGAATCAAATGCTTATCCTCAAATTTATCTTACGCTTAAAGATGGCGTTTCCTTTAATGCGTCGTTTACCGCTTTTGACGAAAATTGGACTTTCAGATATTTAGGAGAATCGATAAACGCCGATAAGGTTTACGTCTCGTGTACAAAGGGCTCAGAAAATAAAATCGCCGAAACGGACAAAAGCAATTTCAACTCTTACGCCGTCCCGCTTCATTCTATAACGCAAGCCGCAAAAGCTGCGGAAACCAAAACGGAAATAACTCCGGACGGAACTTTAACGCCTGCAACGACAACAAACAAAACACTGCGCGGATTGCTTATCGCAGGCATAGTATTCCCTGCCGTCGTAATTATTATTTTGATATTCATTCCAAGAAAGAAAAAACAAACGTATGACGATTTTGCCTCCGAACGCAGAATGTCGCCTTACGACAGACCGAGAACTTCTAAACGCGACCCATATCCCGACCACTACGGAAAGGAAGATTACGACTATGACCGACGTCGCTACGACCGCTACGACGACTATCCGCCGAGCGACAGGCGCGAACGAGAAATCGATTACGACCGCTACGATAGCCAAAAAAACGACCGCTACGACGAGCGGTATTAACCCAAAACAATATAATTAAAAAATGGCTTTTAATCAAAAAGCGATAACATTGAAATAGAAATAAAAAGGATTTATCTAAAACCTAGATAAATCCTTTTTTACAAAATATTGTTAATTAGCTTTAAAACATCATAATCGTAAATATTTCTTTTTCCGCTTAGTTTATTTTTAAACTCAGCTATTGTTCCAAATCCTTTTTCTTTTCAAGCCGATAAACGCAAATACCGTACGTTTTGCTAAGCAATGAAAAAGCGCAGACGAACAAAATAAATTCTATATTTCAATACAAATTATTGTCAAACAATTCATTGCCACGTAAATTTTCAAGTTTCTGCTACCGGTTTAAATTTTACTGATTCGATTTTTTCTTTTTATAATCTTCAATAGCAAGTCCGATTGCTTCTTCGGCAAGTACGGAACAGTGTATCTTTTGCGGCGGAAGTCCGCCCAAAGCTTCTATAACGTCTTTATTGGTAAGTTTTGAAGCCTCTTCAACCGTTTTACCGATAATCATACTTGTTGCCATAGAACTTGTAGCGACAGCCGCCGTACAACCAAACGTTTTAAATTTTGCGTCCTTAATAATATCGTTTTCGATTCTAAGCGTAATCTGCATAATATCGCCGCAGACTTCGTTTCCTACCGTACCGATTGCATTATAATTTTCGACTTCCCCGACGTTTTGCGGATGTCTGAATTCTTCTATTACTCTATCGTTATACATATTAGCTCCTTATTGCTTTTTGTAAAGTGGCGACATCGCCCTTAATCTTTCAACTTCTTCGACCAGAATATCCACCGTTTTATCGACTTCTTCAACGGTATTGTGCTTGCCGAAACTGAATCTGATTGTACCGTGTGCAAGTCCGACGGGCGTACCTATTGCAAGAAGCGTTCTCGACGGTTCCAAAGAGCCCGACGAACAAGCCGAACCGCTCGAAGCGCAAACGCCCTTTAAATCGAGTGAGAACAAAATAGATTCGCCTTCGATATATCTGAAAGAAAACGAAGCGTTGTTAGGAAGTCTGTCGTGACGAGGTCCGTTAAATTTAATATCGGAAATTCTGCTTTCGACTTTCTCGATAAATCTGTCGCGAAGAGAAGATACGTATTCCGCATTTTTATCGATTTCTGCCGTAGCTTTTTTCAAAGCCTTGCCCATACCGACAACTGCAGGAACGTTTGTAGTTCCGCCACGTTTAGACCTTTCCTGTTCGCCGCCCGTTATCAGTCTTTCCATTTTAAGTCCCGAGCGGATATAAAGACAGCCGATTCCTTTAGGTCCGTAAAATTTATGACCGGACACCGACATAAGGTCAACTCCTAAGTCCTTAACGTCTATATGAAGAGCTCCTGCGGCCTGAACGGCGTCCGTGTGGAAAACGACGTCACGCTCGTGAGCTACTTTTGCAAGCTCTTTTATCGGCTGAATAGCACCCATTTCGTTGTTAGCAAACATAACGGAAACAAGAATCGTTTTGTCGGTTATCGCTTTTCTCAAATCGTCGGGAGACACAAAACCGTCTTCCGATACGTCGAGATACGTAACTTCGAATCCCATTGTTTCAAGCTGTTTGCATGATGCATAAATCGCCGAATGTTCGATTTTAGAAGTGATAACGTGGTTTCCCTTTTCTTTAAAAGCAAGAGCCGTTCCTTTGATTGCCCAGTTATCCGCTTCCGTTCCGCCTGATGTAAAATAAATTTCAGACGGTTTTGCGTTAAGACATTCAGCCACTTCTTCCCTTGCTTTTACAACGGCAGAAGCCGCTTTTTGTCCGTAAGTATGTTGCGAATTAGCATTGCCGAAATTTTCCGAAAAATAAGGAATCATTTCATTCAATACTTCTTTATCTAACGGTGTTGTAGCCGCATGGTCTAAATAAATCATATATCCTCTATTTTCTAATTTGTCCGTTTCCTTCAATTGTATACTTTACCGACGTAAGCTCTTTTAATGCGATAGGACCTCTTGCATGAAGTTTTTGCGTAGAAATAGCCATTTCAGCTCCGAGCCCGAATTCAAAACCGTCGGTAAAACGCGTCGATGCGTTTACGTAAACGCAAGCGGCGTCAACGTTCTTTTTAAAATATTCCTGTGAAAATTCGTCTTCACTGATTATTGCTTCGGAATGTTTCGTGCCGTATTTATTAATCATATCAACCGCTTCTTCAACTCCGTTCACAACCGCAAACGACATTTTATAAGTTAAGAACTCGGTTGCATAATCTTCTTCCGTCATAAGTCCGATTTGCGGTAAAATTCTCTTTGCATATTCATCGCCGATAATCTGTACGTTTTTCTCTGAAAGTTTGGCAAGACACTCAGGAAGAAACTTATCCGCAATCTCTTTATCGCAAATAAGATGTTCCGCCGCATTGCAAACGGAAGGACGTTGAGTTTTTGCATTAAATACGATATCCAGCGCCTTATTTAAATCAGCCGTTTTTTCAACGTAAACGTGACAGTTACCGCCGGCAGAAGCAATAACAGGCATTTTGGCATTTTCAAGCACAAAGTGTTTAAGCCCTTCTCCGCCTCTCGGAATAACTACGTCTATAAATTTATCCTGTTGCAAAAGCTCTTTTGACGATTCTCTTTCGGTATCGTCAATAAACTCCACGGCGTCGCTGTCAAAACCGGCGGCAGAAATAGCGTCGCGCATAATTTCGTATAAAGCTCTGTTAGAGTTTATCGCTCCCTTTGAGCCGCGAAGAACGATACTATTGCCCGACTTAATGCAAAGTGCCGCTGCGTCAATCGTAACGTTAGGTCTTGCTTCGTAAATTATGGCAATAACTCCAAGCGGCGCTCTGACTTTGGTAATCTTAAGTCCGATTGCATTTGTACGACTTTCGACTATTTCGCCTACAGGGTCAGGCAAAGCGATAACCTGCCTTATTCCTTCGATCATCGTATCTATTCTGGCGTCGGTAAGCGTAAGACGGTCGATAAATACTTCGTCCTTGTCCGCCTTTGCCAATTCAATATCTATTTCGTTTTGTTTTTTGATTTTGTCACGATTGCTTGACAAAAAATCGGCTATTTTTTCAAGAATAGCGTTCCTGTCCTCAGTCGAATATGCCGCCAGCTTATAAGAAGCAGCTTTAGCTTTCTGACAAATTTCTTCTACTTTCAAATTATTCATCTTCCTCTTGAGATATAGTGATGATAGCGTTGTGATAAACGTTCTGAACGTCGTCGTTTTCTTCGAGTTTATCTATCATCTTCAAAATTGTTTCCTGTTGCTTTTCATCGAGTTCGCTATCGGTATCTGCAATCATATCACGGTCTGCGGACAAGATTTTGACTCCGTTTTGTTCGAGAGCTTCTTTAACGGACAAAAGGTCGGACGGAGCGGTATAAATTTCATATACTTCGCTATCGTCGCTTAAAATATCTTCCGCACCGTTATCGAGTGCCAAAAGCATAAGGTCATCTTCTGAAATGCTGTCTTTCGGAACGATAATTACGCCTTTCTTTTTAAACATATACGAAACGCAACCGGTTGCGCCCATACTTCCGCCAAACTTATCGAAAATATGTCTGACGTCTCCTGCCGTACGATTTTTATTGTCGGTTAAGGCTTCGACTATAAAAGCAGTACCGCCAACTCCGTATCCTTCATACGTCATTTCTTCGTAGTTGACGTTTTCGCCTTCTCCCGAAGCTTTTTTAATGCTTCTCATGATATTATCGTTAGGCATATTGTTAGACTTTGCCTTTTCGATGACGTCGCGCAACTTACTGTTAGAGTTAGGGTCCGGGCCGCCTGCTTTAACGGCGACGGCGATTTCTCTGCCTATCTTAGTAAAAACGCTGGCTCTTGCAGCGTCGCTCTTACCTTTCTTTTGCGCTATATTGTGCCATTTGCTATGTCCTGACATAAATTACTCCTATAAATTATCCAAAAATTTTTTATTTATATATAGTATAATACATTGCAACGCTCGTGGCAACTGCAACGTTTAAAGATTCCATACAATTTTTCATCGGAAGAGAAATTTTACCTTGCGTTAATGCTAAAATTTCATCCGACAACCCATGTGCTTCGTTCCCGCATACCAACGTAACTTTGTTTCCCGTCTTTTTTTCGAATAGACTGTCGCCGTTCATATCGAGAGCATAACTTTCGGTATTCGTCAAAAGCGTTTCGGCCTGCTTCAAGTTTATTTCGCAGATATTCGTTTTAAAAATTGCGCTCATAGACGCTCTGACGGTTTTAGGCGAATACGCGTCTGCCGAGTTATAAAGATATACGTCGAATCCAACGGCTGCCGCAGTCCTGATTATTGTTCCGATATTGCCCGAATCGGAAACTCCGTCAAGCAAAACGGCATTGCCTTGCGGCATCTTAAATTCGTTTAAAGGTTTTTTTACGACTGCGATAATTCCACACGGCGTGACGGTATCGGACGCCGCCTTTATAGCGTTTTCACTACACAAAAAACACTTTTTACCTGCGGTTATATATTGAAAATTCTCACTCTTTTTTTCGTCTACGAGAAAGAATTCCGTTTCCATATTGCCCGGCATATCCTTTATCAGCCTTTCACCTTCAAGCATAAACAAACCGGTCTTTTCTCTTCCCTTTTTTTCGCAAAGACTTTTAACCAGTTTGATATATTGATTTGAACTCGAAGTGATTATATCCATAAACTCCGCCGAAATTTAAAATAAACGAAAAACGGAACGTCCGTTATCTTTTTATATATCCGCAACAAACCTGCCTGAACGGACGACTTAAAGCCAACCGTCAAAACGGTTATACCGTTGCAAGCTATACAACCGTATCTGCTATATAAACATATCTGAATTTCTATCCGACGTACTTATCCTACGTGCAAAAACAGATAAATTTCTATCTGAGGCAACAAGCTTTGCGTTTACTTTTGCATAGCTTATTTACCGTTATTCATTATTTGTCCTATATATTTGCTTGTATTGCTTAAAATATTTAATGCCGCAGCAAAAGCTACGGCATTTTATATTATTTTGCGATAGCTTTCTTTGCTTGTTCGCAGATTGCGGCAAAAGCCTTTTCATCTGTGGCGGCAATTTCAGCCAATACTTTTCTGTTAAGATTTACGTTAGCAAGCTTCAAACCGTACATAAGTTTTGAATAGCTAAGTCCGTTGATTCTTGCGCCGGCGTTAATTCTCGTAATCCAAAGAGAACGGAAATCACGTTTCTTCTGTTTTCTGCCGACGTATGAATAATAGCCGGATTTAAGTACCTGTTGCTTAGCCATACGATAAAGTGTATGTTTTGCAGCATAGTAACCTTTTGCTTGTTTCATTATTTTTCTACGCTTCTTTTGTGCGTTAACTGCTCTTTTAATTCTCATATTCTACCTCCGGATTATTGATAAGGCAAAAGCTTTTTCATTTCTCTTGACTTGGTCTCATCGACGTACCCGCCTGCTCTGAGTCCTCTTTTTCTTTTAGGTGATTTCTTTGTCAAAATGTGGCTCTTACCCGATTTGCCCGTTTTGTAAAGTCCGTTTGCTGTTGCTTTAAAACGCTTTTTGGCGCCGCTGTGTGTTTTTTGCTTTGGCATAATTGGCCTCCTGTTATTTTTTTGCATTTGGAGCAAAAATAACGAAAATATTTCTGCCCTCTTGAATTGGTTGTTTTTCTACTGTAGCTTCGCCGCCGACAAGTTCGATAAAATCTTTCATAACGCCCATAGCTATTTCAGGGTGAGCCTGTTGACGACCTTTAAGTCTGATTGAAGCTTTAACCTTGTTACCGTCTTTGGCAAACTTAACGGCCTGAGCCGCAAGTCTTTTCAAATCGCCGATATCGATAGTTGCCGACAACCAAACTTCTTTAAGTTCAACGATGTGTTGATTCTTCTTTGCTTCCTTTTCTTTCTTTTGCTGTTCGTAACGATACTTGCCGTAATCGAGAATTTTGCAAACAGGCGGGTCGACGTTCGGTGAAATTTTAACGAGGTCGAGGCCTGCATCGTCAGCGATTTTCTGAGCTTCTCTTGACGACATAACTCCAAGCTGTGCGCCGTCCGCTCCAATCAATCTGACTTCTTTGTCACGAATGAAATTGTTAATTTGTAACTCTTTAATAGTTGTTTCCTCCAAATAAAAAATCGGACAGCAAAAAGCTCTCCGACACTTAAAAACAACTTTTTAAGAACCAAAAACAACGAAATGCGTTTGGTGAGATACTTTCTACTTGCTTAAATATACTACTAAATCCAACGCAAACTGTCAAGCGTTTTTATGCCAAAAAACACAAAATACGCATTTTGTTTTTGCACTCGAATATAATAATTTTTGCGTTTGATTAAATTTTTCAGACTGTTGATATTTTTCGTTTTCTATTGATTATTTTACGTCTGATCCTTTCGTTTAAACTGAAACTTAAATATAACGCTTAAACAAAATCTACTAACGTTTAAACTTATCCACGTCTGAATTTTAACGCTCAACCGCTCTGAAAAAAAGGAAAACCTTTAAAGTCCTTTTCTTATATGAATAAGTTTTCCGTGTTCGTCGCTCGAAGCTAAATACATAATAGCGTTGATTACGTCCTCAGGTTCCAACAATTCTCTCGGATTGATTTCCGTCTTATGCAATTTAGCAATCAAAGGAGTATTTACCTTTTCCGGAATAACCGCATTAAGGTATACTCTGTTATCGTATAAACGGTCGGCCTGTGACTCAACGATACTGTTCAAAGCAGCCTTAGCCGCCGAATAATTAGTTATATTCGCTCTACCCTTGGTCGATGACGAACTGCTTATAAGGACGATATTGACTTTTTTGTTTAAAGTCAAAGCATATTCGATAAAAACTTCGTTCGATTTCACGTTGACGGCAAATATTTCATCAAACGTATCCGACAATCCCGCCTTGTCGTCATAATAAATCGCCGCCGCATTGATGATAGCGTCAGGAGTAAAATCGCCGAGATAATTCCGAATTTTCTCAACGGTAATATCCGAAAGATTAAGTTCTCTATGACTTGGTGCACGAAATTCAACGTTGCTTTTTAAAAGATATTCTTTAATTGCTTGCCCGATACCGCCGGAGCCACCGAGCAATAAAACTTTTTCAGGCAATTTACAGCACGTAAATTCATCGTTATGATTGACGCTGTAATAATTCAATCTCATAAGTTGTTCGGCGATAAACAATTCTTCGGGATAAGTTATTTTCATATTAAAAACGTCCGCGTCTGTTTTAAAAACGTTTATCCCTTTCAATTGACTTGCTATCGCTAAATCTTTACTTTCGGAATCAAAATTTTCCAGAATACCGAATCGAAACGCTTCGGGAGTCTGTATAAGCTGATAATTTCTTCTCTCAACCGTAGAAAATTCATTATCGACCAAAGCGTCGTTTATTCTTGCTACCGTTACCGCGGCTTCATACTCATCAAGCGAATTCATAACGCCGTCAAGTCGAATAGCGTTTATAAGCGGCCTGACGCTGTCGTGAAAAACAACCTTGTCGCAATCGTAATGAGCTTTTATATAGTCGATTGCATTTTTTATCGAGCGGTTTCTCGTCGAACCGCCGACTATACATTCAACGTTGTATTTTTTTGCAATATACTGCGACTTAAATTCTTCCTCATCTTCGACGAGAATGATTTTATCTATACTTTTTGCAGCACGCATTGCACGAATGGAATAAGCAACCATTTCCATACCGTTGATTTTTAAATATTGTTTCAACATATAGCCGCCAAAGCGTTTACTATCGCCGGCAGCCAATATTACGCCTATATTCATAAGTCCTCTTTAAACTTTGTCTTTACTATATAACCTTATGCTAATTGTACCCCTCGTAAATTCGAGCGTGACTTTAAAATCGGCTAATCCTGAAGAATTAATCCGTAATGCTTTTGGCAATACTTTTAAAATTTAATATTTAATCCTCAAAGCATTTTTCCGCAGGACTATTATAAAACGAGCCGAATTCCATGCTTGCAAACCGAAACGCAAATACACTAGCCTGAGTTTATATTCGCGTGCCGCCCTGACCTTTTCTAAGACGCGTACTCAATTCCCGTCCTTGCAATTTACGTATATAACAATTTTTATTTATTGCTTTTCAATCAGTTTTGTTAATTGCTTTTCAATATGTTTAAAATAGATTATCTGCAAAATTTAGCTAGTCACCGTTTATGCAAATCATTTAATTCAAACTTAAATTCACTTCTCCAGAACTTCGGAAAACACTTTTTCGATATATTCTATATCGCCTTTATAAGTTATTTTCATATTATTCTTCTGACCGAAATAAACTTTCAAAGTTGCCGAATCGTCAAGATGCTGATAAATTGCCGTATAGTGCGTATCGTTAACGTCAAAGCACTTGTAAATAACGTCAAATCGGAAGGCTTCGGGAGTTTGTACCAGATAAAAATCTTCTCTGTTAAGATATCGCGCGTTGTAAGAGCCTAAACTGTCCGTTATCTTCTGCCCCGTAATTACGCAATCGAATTCGTCCAACAATACGATACAATCTTTCACGTTTTCTCTGCTAAGGAGCGGTCTTGCCGAATCGACAAAAATCACCTTATCACGTTCCGAATAATTTTCACGGATATAATCAAGGGCGTTTTTTACCGTAATATTTCTGTTGCTACCGCCGTCGCATACGTCAACTAAATAACGCTTTGAAATACCGTCCTGATACGCCTTATCGCATGCAACTACAATTTTATCTATAGCTCCGCTGTTTTTAAGCGCATTTATCGCATAAGACAATACCTCTTTGTTATTCAATAAAAGGTACTGTTTAGGAACGTCACTACCGTACCTGACGCCTGTACCGCCTGCCAATACTACACCGATATTCACCGATAACCTCCATGCCGCTTACGGCATACGCATAATCATTTTTTATACAATCCGTCCGCTTAAATTTATATACCCGTTTGAATACGATTCCGTTAAACAACAGGAATTTCATTATAAAACGATATCCGTTTGACAGACGGAATTTCGTTCGACAAACTACATATAAAATAAATGCGTTTAAAGTTGCGACTTTTATTTTCCGATTCTATATCGGAATTTAAACGGCAACGATTTAAACCGCACCTAACTAAGTTTATCCGAACTAATCCTCTTTTTTATATTCTCTGTACGGCAAATCGAAATTCATATATTCAATTGCATGCCTTTCTCTTTTTTCAACAGGTGGCAACGTCATATAATCACCGTATATTCTTGTAAGATATGCGTCATAATCGCTTACGCCGTAAAACTGCGTATCTTCAAAATCATACAAAACGGGCGTTCCGAAAATTTTCTTTGCCATAAGTTCTTTTTTATATTTAACGCCGTAAATATTGCCTACGATTTCACTGCCTTCGTAAGTAAATTTTTTATAAGTATTATATCCGTAATCGAATATCTTGCTCGTTTTAATATTCTTTACGAACTTAACCAGAAAGTTTTTAATTTTGTTATTAGGATAATGTTGAGCAAGATTGCCGTTTAAAGCCATTTTTGTCAACTTCATTCTCTTGTATTTTTTCTCAGCCCTTTTCAAGCTGTTTCCGGCTCCGTCCAATGGAAAAACGTCAATAAACAATCCGCCGACCAATTCCGACACGTCGCTGAATTTTTCAATATAAGTTGTATTAGGGTCATACATCTTTATAAAGGCATATTTAAAGCCTTCGTCATGGCGATACTCTTTAAACTCATATTTGTTAAGTTTATCCCTTATAGAAAGCAACTTTTCATAATCTTCACGAGGCATACCGAAATCCATATCGTCATCCCACGGAATAAAACCTTTATGTCTGACAGCACCGAGTTGCGTTCCGCCAATCATAAAATATTTCAATCCGTTTTCCACACAAAAATTATGGAAATCTTTAGCCATTTCAAGCAATTTACCCTGAATTATCTTAATATCGTATTCCATATTTCACCTCGAAATTTAACCGTTTAACCTAACGAAACCGTTTTATAGCAACGCAACTTAATTACCGGACGAACAAGCAAATAATATAGGCCCGTTAATACAATTTCATTCTTTTTATTAAATCTTTTTATTAAAATTAAGTATTAATTTAATCTATTAATTAATTTTTTCACAAGAAAAATAAATACTGAATTTTATAATTAGTTTTATTTATACTTTTAAGCAAAAAAATAATACAACAATATGCAAACAATGTCAAATAAACTAATATTTTGATACACTCATATTAATATTTAAATAAACTCACTTAAAATAAATTCGTCGTTTCGTATATCCGCCGTTTTTCGCTTTTACGTAAAAACTCTTAACGACAATAAAAAATTTCCTACCCTTTGCGCTTACCCTAACTTCGCCCCGATAGTTCTAAACGCTTCGCAAACAGTTTCCTCTCGTTTTACTCGGTAAGTCTTTTTACAACGTCACTCAATCGGACGCAACGGAGGCAATATTTTTAAATATTCGGCATTTTGTTTTTTATATATTTTCCCTTCCTTCAATTTAAATACTTCATGCCCTTTGCCTTACCCTAACTTTGCCCCGATAGTTCTATATGCTTCGCAAACAGTTTCCGCTGGTTTTACTCGGTAAGTCTTTTTACAACGTCACTCAATCGGATGCAACAGAGGCAATATTTTTAAATATTCGGCATTTTGTTTTTTATATATTTCCCCTTCCTTCAATTTAAATACTTCATACCCTTCGCGCTTACCCTAACTTTGCCCCGATAGTTCTATATGCTTCGCAAACAGTTTCCGCTGGTTTTACTCGGTAAGTCTTTTTACAACGTCACCCAATCGTTCACTGTCGTCAATAAAATCACATAAAATCATAGGTTTTGCGCCGTCATACGGAATAGAATATTCTGCGTCGTGCAAAATTTCCTTTGCTTTATCCGTTGGTTTTAGAAGTAATCTGTCGTCATAAATTCCGCCAACCAAAACGCCGTTTGAATACAGCAAATATTCACCCATCATCTTTTTATAGGTTAATTCAATACCGTTAATCCGACATAAAACATAGTCCAAATATTCTTTCGTACTTGCCATAACTCATAATTTTTCCCTAAAAAGTACTTCCTTTGTCTTATTTGCTGAATTTTTATTTGATTTAAAATATTTGATTTAATATTTATATAATCAGTATATCATTTACATTTGGAAATTCAAGACTCAACTTGTTTTTTTCTTTCACTTCTCTTTCATTGTTTTATAGGATTCTTTAATGAAATCAACTTCCGTCCTGCCATTTTTCATCAAAAAGGCATTGATTTATTCAAGCAAACATCTTGGAATACTCGTTTGAAAGTTTGCATTCTTTATTTGCAAATATTCTTATTCTTTTCTTCACGCTTCGTCTTACCGCTATTTGTAGAGTTTTTTCTTTACGAGTAACCATACCTTGTCCTATCCTGTTTAGATTTTATTGATACAAGCATAAAATATCCATGTAAATTAAGTTTTCCACAAATCCTGCAGAAAATCAAACCAACCAAAAGGTTTTCTTGTAGTCATCACTTTTTTGGAATTATCAAAGCCGATTTCGGGCAAAATTTCAATATTTCCACTCCCGTTAAGATTGCGTTGTGCTAATCAACAAAACTCTCCTATCAAGTCTTCTATATGCTCATTAATACAACCACTATATGGGTCAATTAAATAAGGAATCTGAACAACTGACTCATCAATGCTATCCTTTATCGTCGCATTTGTTCTTTTTATCAAATTGACAACTATTGCCTTGTCTCCCTTTACTTTAGATAATTTCATTTGCACCTTACTAACATATTTATCATTATCAACAATAAACTTGTCCCAATGTTTAAAGTCAAAATATAAATTATTTAACTTATAATCGAATAACTCGTATTTGGAATAATCATCCAACTCTTTTAAATCCCATCCTAACTGTTCTTCAAGTATATATTTTCCTACGACTTCACCCAATGCTCCAAGATACACTTGTTTAAAAGCTGATGGATTCAAAACATAACGAGCCCGCTTAAATTTTGTAGCGTACCCATTTTTATTAAACA
This sequence comes from Christensenellales bacterium, assembly GCA_051883555.1. Classification (GTDB taxonomy): domain Bacteria; phylum Bacillota; class Clostridia; order Christensenellales; family CAG-917; genus CAG-917. Next base: position 15,468 of record JBJETY010000078.1, read on the forward strand.
TTTCTTCGATAGATTTTATAGAAAGAATTATAGGCAAATCACATGCTTGCTCAGAGACCTGATTCATATTATAGATTGTATCAATTCTCATATCAACAATGTTAAATTTTGCATCATGAGAATAAGAATACCCCTTACACTTGTCGTCAAATTCAAAATATAACCACTTAAATTTACCCGGATTATCCGTTGTTGGGTTCTTTAATACAAAATCACGAATTTCTTGCCACTCTAACACAGCCTGTTTAGAATTTCTAATAGTCCAAGCCTTACCTCTAATATCATAAAAGGCATTCTTGCTTTGTCTAGAATATTCTTGAATTCTATCAACGTTTATAGCCGATGAAACATTTGTTTTTAATAATGCTCTAAACTCTTCATTTAAAAGCTTTGGTAATTTACTATTTTTAATACGTTGAATTCTTTCAACAACTTCTTTATCCGAAAAAATATATATATTTTTATTTTTATTTCTGCAACGACAAATTCTACCTATAGCTTGAATTATTATTTTTAAAGTATGAGCATTTAAATCGCCATTCTTAGGATAAAATGAATTGTTTTCTCCAAAAAAAGCCTTTCTAAAACCATTGGCAATATTATATTTCATGTGGGCATATGAAATATGTTTATTTTGGAATAAATACTCTTGATGAAAAAGATATTTAGCTAAATCTGCATATATATTTTCACTTTCGCCCCTTAATACTTGTAACATATTTGTTGGCGTCGCCAAATATATCGCCTCAAAATCCTTAGTCCCTTTAGTGTCATTTCCTGCACGAATTACCGTTCTTTCTAACATTTCCGGAATTGCATATTGAACATTCTTACCAGAGCCAACCGTTTGATATGTTGTTAAAACAAACACCTTTTTCCCTTGTGCTAAATCACCTTTAACTTTATTTAACTTTTCGTCGAAATCCTGAGAATTAATAATTTCAAAGACGATCTTTGAATAACCGTTTTGTTCGCATAAATCATCAAACAATTTTATTAGCCTATCTAAATCAAAATCTTCACCCGACTTAGGAAAGCGATTTTCAAATGCAATAAAAGAATATATTTCATTTTCACACACTTGTTTGTATAAATAAGCCAATTTGAGTTCTATTAAAAAATAGTAGCTTTTAGTTCTTTCATCTTCTAATATCGCAATGTATTTTTCTTTAAGATTGCCCTCATATAATTCATTAATAAATAGCAAGCACTTTTCTTTATCGGAAAAAACGTTAAAATCGTCAATGATATTAGTATGTATTTGATATTGGCCACTTAAATCATTAATTAAACGATTAAATTCTGCTGCAACTCTTTCTTCATCTTCTTTTGTGGATGTTATAAACTTATTATTTAGTTTGCTTTCTAAATAATTTTTGTCGTAATTACCAATGCAAGTATCTACTTTAGCCGTTGCTGATATACCAACAACCAACGAGCGACCCGCCAATTTTAAAATAACATCCTCAGGCGTCGTTGGAAAGCTATAATTTCTTACTACAGATTTCATATCGTGATAATTACTATCTTCTATTTCGATAAAATTAAACCCCTTACGCATTAAAGAATCTTTGCCGATTTTTTCAAAAATGTAATCTCCTTTTTGAATTTTATTGAACAAATATTCCTTTTTATCCTCATTTAAGTTGAGAGCATCTAACACAGTATATATTGCTTCTTCTTCCGTATACTTTATTTCATTAGGTTTCTTGTTTTCATTTTTATAAAACAGGTAATTATTATAAACATAATATAATGTTTTAGTGAATTCATCTATACAATATTCTAAATCAAATATTATATTATTAATAGGTTTATAATCGCCAGAATACTCCATTCCTCTAAGCGATAAAATATCCTCTTTTGAATCTACATCCGCATAAATAAATTTTTTTGAACTATCTTTTACAATGTTAAAATATTTTCCATCATCAAATAAAAAGGCTTTATCATATTTAAAATCAACACTTTTAATTAAATAATTTACGTTATGCTCCTCATACTTCTTCCTAAATTTTTCTCGCCATGTATTAAAAATCCATTGCGTTTCGGGCCAATCCCCGCTTTCCACCTTTTTCTTATGATATTCAGATATTTGCAACAACTTTTGTGGTATAGTAAAATTTTGTAGCGCGAAATGCAAATCCAAAAACAACGAAACAATATCAATTCTATTCTTTAATCCGTCTTCAATTATTTGGTCTAAGACAACAGTCTTACTTGAATCATATTCATCTATAAAAACAATTGCTCTATCCGTTATTTTATCGTTATATGCATAAAAAGGAACTCTGCGAAATGTGTCTATTGGCGATATAAATTTTTGCGTGGTAAGAAAAATGACTTTATAATCTTCAATATTGCAAATAGGATACAAGTCAATAAACCAGCGATTTTCACGCATAAACTTTTCTCTATCTATAATAGATTTGTTATAAAAGAATCTACTTTTTATGAATTGCCTAAATGTGGGCTCTGAATCAGTTGCTATTTTTTGCTTTAGGATATTCAAACTATTTTTTAGCCCTGAATTTTCAGGAGCATCATCAACTGCTTTCTTTGTAGAATAATATGTTTCAATTTCTTTTTTTAAGGTTTTATATTCTTTGCTGTTTTTTACCTCACTTTCTGTAACATTCGCCTTAAAAAAATTTTCTAAAACGTAATCTATCGTTGCTTTTGCTTGAAAACATAATTTTTTATGTTCATTATCAAGACTATTCAATAAATCTTGATATGGTAAATTAGTTATTAGATTTGTTACAAAAAATATTCTTTTTACATTATAAAATAGTGGATCCCCATTTAAAAATCTACGAATTAAGTCAACTACTTCCGTAGTCTTGCCGAAGCCTGTAGGCGGATCTAATAAAAACAATCCGTTATTATTGTTACTAATTACTTTCTCTAATGTTTCTCGCATTGCTAGTCCTTCTTAATTATTCTGTTCTAACCTGGTAAATTACATCATGACTATTGTGTTTTTATAAGTTGATATCAAAGCATCCAAGTATCACGTCTTCATATTTCAGCAACATGATAACTTTATTGATTCAATTGTTTTTACAATATTTTTCTCCATTACTATTTATATAATTCATATAACAATTGTCATAATACACTGCGATTATTATATCTCTTCAATTCCTAAACTCTTTAAATATTGATACGTACCATCGTAGTATTCGGGCAAACGTGTGCTATCTTCCCAAAAGCCACTTGGTTTTGTGTTTGCATTACCGGCAGGAACGCATATTACCATTCCGGCTCTAGCACGAGTTAACAGAACACGATAAGCATTTAACATATACTTCATTAAATCTTGCTTGCCTTCGCTCGTTGGCGTTTGTTCAACCCACTTCGTTTGGCCGTTAAATCTATAAAAACGCCATTCTCCGTTTTCATATCTCATATCGGCATCCCACAACAGACAAGTATAATCAAGTTCCAATCCTTGAACTTGTATCTCAGTTGCAGCGTCCTCAAGATAATTGGAGGCTCTTGTATCTATTTTATCCTCCAAGAACCAATGAACTGCATTTTCGTCTCCTGAAGGCAACACATGAATTCCCAAGGGCTTAAATCTTGCTGATTCCTTTGTTATAAGAACGCCTGTGCGTTCAGTTCCTCTAACCTTGTCATGCAACCACCTTTTAGCCTTTTCCATATCTCTCGTGAGCACAATAGGATACTTGTCCTTAATTTCTCTATATAATTCTGCGGCATTAGGCTCTATGGCAAGCAGAGCGTGAACAAAAGCAGAAAGTTTTTCCGCCCTATACGAACGGAGCGAGACCGCAAGGTGTAAGCTATCAGAATATGTAACGTTATTGTTTTTCTTGAGCAGTTCGTTCACTTTTCCTTCAGCATATTCTGCTTCCGTTAATTTCGATGAAATATAAACTTTCCAATGCGGGAATTTTTCATTTAACGCATTAATCCATTCAGAAATCCCTGCTTCACCGGTGTTAATCTCCTGCCCTCCGCCGACAAGACAAATAATCGTTGCCCAATCTTCACGTTGATCTAACGACCAAATCAGAAACGCAGCTTCGGACATAGGAAAGTTAGGAACTTTCAATTTGTTACCGTACGTTCCACCTCTTTTTAAATAATCTGCAAGTCTTTTATGCGTCCAAGAACGTTGTGCTTCGTCAAAAATCGCAACGTGCTCAACCTCGCCATATCCGGATTCTGCAAGTTTTACAGCTTTCTCTGCGTCAATTTCTAAAACCCCATTTTCAACAGGATTCTTGATTTTTGCAAGCATATTGTCGCGATAACGGTGAATTATTTGGATAAACTTTCCTACCTCTCTACGAGAATCTGAAAGTTTTTTACTTTCGTTTCTATCACGGCATTTTTGATAATTATCCTTTGCAAGCGCCTCCGTTAATACCGCTACCAACGGACCGTTTCCCGAAAGGTAAACTGCGCCTTCGTCCTCAATAGGCTTGTCTTGTCCTTGGTATGTTTGCCTAACCGCAACGTCAAGGCCAACAAGAGTTTTTCCTGCACCGGGAACACCTGTTACAAAGCAAATACTTTTTTCCCTGTTGGCTTTACTCTTTTGTATTACTTCAAGAATATAAGCTATCGTTGCGTCAGTAGAAGCTTTGTCTGCCTCGTGTCTAGTGATATCTTCTACCGAATGGCTTTCATATAAGGTTTTTGCAGCTTCAATAATTGTAGGCGTTGGAGCATACGGACTTATAATCCACTCTGGATTAACTTCCGGCTCATTTGGATATTTCTCCAATATTTTTGATATTAAATTTGAAACACCTGCCGCGCCTGTAACAAGAGGATTAACTACTCTATCATCATAAACAGACATTCTAATATCTGTTGAAGAATTGCGATAATTTGTTGCAACCAAAATCGGAACAATTAGGTTGTCTTGGCTGAATTTATGGAAGTTTTTAAGGTCTAACGCATAATCCAGTACTTGGTCTATATCAGACTCTAATATTCTTGATTCGCCAACCTTAAATTCCACGCAAAAAACAATACCTTCAAGAAGCAACACAACGTCTATTCTCTTACCAAGACGTGGAATATCATATTCAAATATAACTTGTCCATTTTTATCGGCGCATTTTGACAAAACGCCCTTTATGATTGATATTTCAGACTTCCAAGCTTCTCTTGTAGTCGTAAGAGCATCACCGTGATAATTATCGCACAACGCACCAAATATTGAATTTTCATCAGCGTTAATGAAATTCTCAAAACTGCTGTTATATAAACAACGACTCATAATAGGACTTTCTCCTTATTTGCTAAAATCACTTTGATTTTAGCACAGAAAATATGACACTTATAGTCATATTTATAAAAGTTTTTAATTTTCTCTAACGCGCCATAATGCCATTGGATGCGCGGAGATGCGTTCTACAATTTCTTTATCTTCAAATAAAAGTTCAGGACGATAGTTCTTATTAGCAAACTCTTTAACAAATTCTTTTTCGTTATCGCTAAGCATAAGTAAGTCTTGTAAGTATTCTTTTATTGAAGCGATTACAGTATCTTTTTTGAATCGGTCGTTCTTGTTAAGCATAGGTTTCAGCTGCCTATTGATATCTCTATCCGTAACACCATCTAAAATATCAAGTGAAACGTCGCAAATACTAGCATCTCCACCAATACAGTTATAAAAAATAGTACATTTTTTAAGCATTTCTTTATCTTCTATCATGCCGCTTTCAATAAGCCCGTAAACATCGTAAATATCTCTCGGTTTACAACGACCAATTAAAGCTGCAAGTTTGCTTCCGTATAATTCGCAAGCACTTAAAACTTTTACGTTCGTATCACTTTCGGCAACAGGAGTTTTGATAGGCTTATCGCTCAGTGGAAGAACGTGCTTTCTATCTAAATAGTTTATCTCTATTTTGATGTTATCGCGATTACCCGCATTATTTATATATTGAAAAACGGCAGAATCTAAAGCGAAGTATCTTTTACTTTGCGGAGAAAGCGAATAATTCTTTTGGAATAACGCCATCTGCAAGAAATTCCACAATTCTTCCTTATCTTTTTCCATCTCCTCTTTCGTGTCTCCAATATAGTCTAAATCTATATCAACTGAAAGTCTTGGAAGTTCACGATAAAACA
>JBJETY010000079.1:0-3486 GCA_051883555.1 Christensenellales bacterium
CCGATCTATCTTTTTTTATCGATATCGAAAATCAAGCCTTGCAATTTTTTTGCGACCTGGTCCCTTAACGAATTGTTTGCTTTAACTGATGGTCTGTATTTCATTATTTTATCCCCCTTCTCTTAACCAATTGCGTTTTTAATTCTGATTAAATCTTCTTCAGGAATAAATATCTTTGCCGTAAGATTGTTTACCTGAATTCCCATATCGTTGATAATATTTTCCGAATTTATAACTTTTACGATTTCGTCACGCATCTCCTGCGTCTTTGACGTCATTTCAAAGACGGAAATATCGGTATCGGCAAAAACCGAACTCAAAGCGTCTGCTGCCGTCATCTGAAGAGAAGGCAAAACTCTCTTTTTAATATCGTCGATGCTGATAGCCGTTCCGAAACTAAAACTGTTTATAAACGCTCTGTCGTTTACAACTTCAAAAACGCATTCGCCGTTGACGCCCACTCTGTAAGCCTGTTTAAGTTTATCGTTCTTTACCTGAACGTCACCTACGCCCCATAAAATTCTCGGGAAAATCGTATTGACAAAAGCTACCGTAACTTGCTTTTTCAAATAAGATTTCTCTTTTGCCAACAATTCAAAAACTTTTGTTGCGACGGTGTTCTTTGCTATAAGTTCGAGTTTTTCATCAATATAAATATACGCTTTATATTGTCTCGGCACTGTCAGGCAAACGTCCTTTGTAAGTTCAACCGACTGCGTAAACTGAACGATAACGTTTTCGTCCTTATTTGGTTCTAAAACTATTTTCTTAGCCATAATTACTCCTTATTTTTCATTAAGCTTGATTACTTGACAAATACGTTCAATTGTTTCGTCATCGAGACCTTCTTTTGCTACCGCATAAATAACGCTCTTTCTGCTTTCGTCAAGCGAAGCTAAATCGAGTTTCATATTTTCAAGAGACATAGCAAGAGCCTTGGTCATTTTTTCTTCATCTTCCGTAGACAATTTATAATTTGCTCTTATCGCATCACACAAATTATCCGGCACGTTGCGTTTTCCGTTTTCGATTGCAGAAAGATATGATGCGGATATACCTAATTTTTCCGACATGTCTTTTGCGCTGTCGCCACAGTTTATGCGGATAATTCTGAGAATTTTACCAAATTCCGTAATCATATTATTCTCCTTTGATTTATATTACCGTAATTATATCATCATAATTGCCCTTCGTCAATAGATGTAACAAAAATTTACAAAAATTTTTTACATATTTTGTAAATGTTTTTTATATAGCTTTATATAATTTATCGTAAAAGAATAATAATAAATAGTAAATTTAGTAAAATAAAAGTTTTCAATGCCGTTTAAATAAAAAAAAGACGGCGATGCCGTCTTTTAAAAATGGCTTAACGCTTATAAAGCGTCGGTTCTTTTTAACGTTTCATTTAAATACGTTTAAATTTAACGTCAAAATACAAACTAAGTTAGATATCAACAATTATGCTATCAGCTAAAAGCTGTGAATACCATCAATACCATTATAACTACCCAAGCAAAAAATATACCGAGACTGATTTTGCATAATTTTCTGTATTGCGGCGTTTTATAAGTACATAACCCTACGATACTCAATATCAAACCTAAAAAACCACCCAGAATACTGAAAATTATGGCGGCAATTCCCAAGCCTGACGTTTCTTGTTTGGAAATTATTTCAGTGCTACAACCGCACTGCGGACAGATGACTGCTTCGTCATCGAGTTGAGCTCCGCACTTTCTACAATATTTCATATTAAATCCTCCGTTTTATACAAGATATATCTTGTATTTAGGGCATTATACATAATATATATTGTATTGTCAAGATATGAAAAAAACTTTTGGCGAAAACTTAAAAAACGAACGCAAACTATGCGGAATGACTCAACAAGAACTTGCAAAAAAAATGGGAATTTCTCAACAACAACTCAGTCAATGGGAATGTAATAAGTTTGAACCTACCGTAAGCAGTATTGTCGCATTGGCTAAAGCACTCGACACGTCTTATGACGATTTGTTTAAAGATATCGAATAAATTTTGAATAAAAAACGTCTTAAAATATGCGTACAAAACATAATATCGACGTGATTTAATCTCGTTTAATCAAATTTTAACGGCGTTGACCGTTTTACTTTAAGATTTAATATTGCGTTCTTTTCTTATTTAATTTACGCTCTCAATTTAAATTGTTTTACAGTAGATTTGCGCTTTTTTCAATTCCGTTATAGAATTTGTCAATGATAGTTTAAAAACTAATATTAAAAACTATATTCATATTAAACTTTGCCGTTAAACTCACATTCAAAATTAACTTGCTTTTTTTACGGCCACTAAATCTTTCTCTTCTATTTTCCGCATCGGTATTCGGCAATTTAAACCGTATTCAAATATTATATTCGAAATTTAACTCAAACCATCTCATTTAAATTTTTTATTTAATTCCTGAATTAAAAGTTTGTTTTTAAGATTTGCTTCTTTCTTTATAATTTTATTTTAAATCTAATTCGATAAAGTTAAATTTTATTCGACACAAAAAAAGCCATAGCGAATAGCTATGGCTTAAAATACGATGTATTGCAAAATATGGCAAAAGCTTATTTCACAATTTAATTTTTAGCTAGAACGTTTTTGCAACTTAAATTTGCAACTTAAAATTGTTTGCAAATAAAACGATACTTAGCTAAACCAATTGTTTTTATTAGCAGAATTAGCTGTTTTTGACCAACACTTTTTGAAGTTTAAGGTCTACTCTGTTTTTATCGTCAATCTTGATAATTTTTACTGCAACTAAATCGCCAACGTTTACGACGTCCGTTACCTTTTCAACTCTTTCTTTGGAAAGTTTTGAAATGTGAATCATGCCGTCTTTGCCCGGAGCAAGATTTACCGAAGCGCCGAATTGACCTTTTTCATTCTCCATGATTTTGACGACTTTGCCTTCGAATTCGTCGCCGACTTCAAAATCACGAACGATATTTTCAATAATGCTCTTGGCTTGTTCGATTGACGCAGTATCGCTTGATGCGATAAAGATTTTTCCTTCGTCGCTGATATCGATTTTAACGCCGGTCTCTTCGATAATCTTATTGATTGTTTTTCCGCCGCTACCGATAACGTCTTTAATCTTGTCAGGATCGATGTTGAACGAAATTATCTTTGGAGCATATTTGCTGAGTTCAGGTCTAGGAGCTTTGATAACTTCTGCCATTTTGCCGAGTATGAAAAGTCTGCCTTGTCTTGCCTGCTCGAGAGCTTGCGTAAGGATAGCTTCGTCGATACCTTTAATCTTGATATCCATCTGAATTGCGGTGATACCTTCGCTTGTACCGGCAACTTTAAAATCCATATCGCCGAGGAAGTCTTCGAGACCTTGAATATCGCTTAATACGGCAACCTTGTTTTCGGCTTCGTTCTTGATAAGTCCCATTGCAATACCTGCTACAGGAGCCTTAATCGGTACGCCTGCGTCCATAAGAGCAAGAG
>JBJETY010000080.1:0-21275 GCA_051883555.1 Christensenellales bacterium
ACCTATTCGTGGCTATCATAGTAGCGTGTTAAGGCGTTGGGCATATATTCCGTTATACGTTAAGGAAGCTTTTCACAGAACGTTTGTTGATGGGCTTACCGATAGAGAAAACGAGAGAACAACCGAGCTTGAATGGCTTAAACTTTTGACCAAGTATAGAGATGAACTTATTACCTGCCCCCATTGTGGATATGAGTATATTGTCGGTTATTCGGAAAAGAAAAAGTACGACATTTGCCCTTTGTGTGGCAAGGGACCAAAGGAAATTTGCTCTTTGCACGTTGGCAGAAACGTGGTTTCTCTTGAACTTGGAAAGAAGATTTATATTAGCCACGTAGATAAGTATTCTTCGGAGTATAACACGGCAGTAGGTATTGTAGTGGCGAACAAAAACAATCCGTCGCTTTGGGGGATAAAACTTGCTCTCAATAGCACGGTAGAAATTAAGGATGCTGACGGAAACGTTAAGCAAATTGTGGGAAACGGTGTTATTCCCATCGTTAGAAACTTAAAAATCAAATTTAACGAAAACACAATAGGAGAAATAAGATAATGGAAAACAGAGATAGAATGTTAGGTGAAGGTATTGCAAGACAAGAACTCAATTTGTTGTTCGTAATCGACAACTCAGGTTCTATGGAGGGCGAAAAGCTCGGTGCGGTTAATAATACTATTCGTGACGTAATGAGCATTATGCCCGAAATTCAGGAAGATACGTCTGATGCTACGATTAAGATTTCGGCACTCAAATTTAGCGACGATGCGAAATGGGTTTATAGCGAACCTAAAACGGTTAGCGAGTTTAAGTGGAGCGATATTTCGTCTGAAGGTGGCACAAATTTGTCGGGCGCTTATGACGAACTTGCTAAATGGCTTACCAAGAAAGAAAAAGGTGGACAAATGCCGGACATTGGCGGTGTTGCCCCGATTATTATCTTGATGACTGACGGTATGCCTACAAGTTATGATTGGCAGAACCACTTGGATTCTTTGAAGAAAAAGGGTTGGTTTAAGGTGGCTTTGAAATACGCTTTGGCTATCGGTATTGATACGCAGGAAGCAATGGATGTGCTTTCAAAATTTACGGGAAATCCTGAAACTGTGTTGAAAGTATATACCGCAGAAGCTCTTCGTAAGGTCATCAAAGTTATAGCTGTTACGGCATCAAAGGTAAAATCTAATTCTTCTACTATGGGTGTTGGTGCAGGCGCAGGTGCAACAAATAATGAAATTGCAAGAGAAGAAATTGCGGAGAAATTGGACGATATTAAAGACGTTGAATGGTAAGGAGGAAAGTTATGGATAGAATCGCAAAGCAACGACTTAACGTAGTTATACTTGTCGATTGTTCAAAAAGTATGCAAGGCGAGAGAATAGCACAAGTAAATTCTGCTCTTCGTGATATAAAAACGCACCTTGTAGATATGCAAAATGAGAATGCGAACGTCGATTTCCATATTACCGTAATTACCTTTTCGACTGATGCTTACTTCCTTAACGGAGATAGAAGCAAAGAGATTGAGAATTTCAATTTCAAAGATATTAAAGGCGGTGGATGGAGTAATTTACATATCGCTTATCAACGGCTTGAAGAGATTTTGAAGAAAGAAAGCAAAGGTGGAATAATGCCTGACTTTGGTGGTGTTGCTCCTATTCTCTTGCTTATGACTGACGGACACCCCACAAAATATCCGTTAAAAGAAGAAATGAAAGCTTTGAAGCAGTTGCCTTGGTTTAACGTTGCGTTAAAGTATGGTATTGCTATCGAACTTAAAAACCAAAGAACACACGACGTTCTGCGTGAATTTGTAGATGGAAACGGTGACGTTATTGAGTGTTTTAATGCAAAACTTTTGGAGAACATTATCAAGATAATCGTTCTCACAGCATCAAAAGTCAAATCAAGCTCAACAGCAGTAAGAAATGGCACAAGTGTTACGGTTGTTCAGGAGGTTCAACAGCAAGTTCAACAAGCTCTTTCGGAAGTAGATGATTGGGAGTGGTAATATGATAGCGTATTTTACAAAGACAAACATTGGCTATTCACATATCAAAGAAAATAAGTGTTGTCAAGATTATTCCGCTTGTTATCACGATGAAGAGCGAACGATTATTACAGCTTGTGACGGTCACGGTGGAGATATATACATAAGAAGTCACTTTGGTAGTAAGTTTGCAAGTAATGCCGTTGTTTCCGTGTTAAAAGAGTTGGAGCGTTCAGACTTTTACAAGTATTCAAGAACGGATATTTGCAACAAGCTACGCTTGAAAATCCTTTGTGAATGGAATGCAATGGTGGAAAAGCACTTGTCTGAAAAGCATCTTTCCAAACGTGAAGTTTTGCATTTAAACGAAGATAAGCTGTTTAAGCTAAAACAAAACCCGGAAAAAGCATACGGAACAACGTTAAATGCTGCTATGATTTTCGGCAACAAACTTGTATGCGTTTCCATTGGCGACGGTGGGGTTATTATTGTCAGAAAGGGAGAGATTGCATTAGCTCTCCCTGATGATGAAGAAGCTGTTGCTAACACAACATGTTCGATGTGCCAAGAAGATGCTTACGAACACCTGAAGATAGAAATATACGATTTCTCTGACTTTGACGGCGTGGTTGTTTGTACGGACGGGCTTATAAATCCGTATCAAAGTATGGGCAATTTTAGAGATAAGTTCATCAAACCTATTTGTTTGAAGATACAAGATGGCAAACAGGTAGAGATAGACGATTTTATCGTTTCAGTTGGCGAAAAGATTGGTATTGGCGACGATGTTTCTTTTGGTATCGCAATGAAAACTGGAATATCGCTTAGGAGTTATAGAAAATAATGAACTTTATAGATGCGTTAGGATACTTGTATCATAATCGGACGAGCGACGAAGAATTTACCGACCCGTTTTTTCTCTATTGCAGAATGTCAGATTTGTGCAGTTCAAGCTATGAAGATAAACGAAAAGTATTGTTGTTTTATCAAGTGAACAAGAAGCTTGATATGGTTCGTGCTATATTGAGCAAAGACGAAACAGTTGGTTCGAGGTACAATGAAGTGGCGGATTTATTGAGCGCCAGTAGTTTTTATAAACTATTGGATTCGGTTAAGTGTGTTGTTTTTCCTGAAAATGTACGAGAAGAAAAGCTAAAGCTACAACCACAAAAGAAAGCTTTTGTTCAAGCCGTCATAACAAAGACGGAAGAACCACAAGAAGAGGAAACAAGAACACCACTCACATCTTCGTATGTGGGTGGTGGAGATACTGACGTTATAATCGGTTTAAGTATTATAGCCGGAGCAATTTTAGTAATAGGATTGTTTATTACATTTGCTTGTGTTTTCGATTGGTCTTGGATGGTTTGGCAATGGCTTGTCGGCATTGTTGGTGGTATTTTGCTATCAGCTATTCTTGTTGGGATTGTTGCTTGGTTCGATGAAGAATGTCTTGCTGATTATTACGTGCTTGGCTCTTTTGTGTTAGGGGCGTGCATTCTAATCAACTTTATTTTACTCTTAATATTTAGGGGAAACTATAAGATAATTTTCGGTTGTTGTTCGGTTCTTGAATTACTTGGTGGCTTGATTCTTGTTTTCCCTACTTTCGACGATTGTGAAGAAGTTTGGGGCGGTGTTCAAGTTATAGAAATACTCGTTAACGTGGCGTTATTTGTGATCGGTTTGATTTGTTTATAGTCGCGAAATAAAAGAATTTTCATTATAACATAAATAATGTGGGTATATTATTTATAATATAACATATAAAAAATCTTAAAGGAGTGCAAAATCACTTGAAAAAAATGATAAAAAGAAGTATAATTAAATTGGTATATTATTATGAGTAAAACGTCACAATGCATTGAACTTCTTAAAATTCTATATAGCCGTAGTAGAATCGTAAGCGTAGGAGAGCTCGCGGACGTATTAGAAACGAATCCGCGAAATATTCCCGAATACGTAAACGAACTTCGTGATTGTGGATATGATATAAAAACAGTTCACGGTAGATACGGCGGTTACTTACTTGAAAGGCACAGTACGTTTCCTGCGTTAAAGCTTTCGGATAGCGAACGGGAAGGTTTGATGGCAGGTTACGAGTATCTGCTTGCCCGTAACGACTTTATGGAAAAATCCGATTACGGAAAGGCTATGGGCAAAATTACTTCTGCAATTATGAGCCGTGACGTGAGCGAAGACGATACTTTAATTGCAAACAGGTTTCCACTTGCTATGCCACAAGACGAGCTTGAAGGTAGATATCTTGCCATTCAACAGTGTATAGCAAACAAGACGGTTTTAGATATAGAATATCTTTCGCTTGACAACGAAGTGAGCAAGCGTTCGATACATCCATACAAGCTTTATATGTATAACAATGCTTGGTTTGTTTTGGCGTTTGATGAAAGTAAGGGCGATATTCGATATTTTAAAATAAATCGTATTGATAAGTATGCTGTTCAGAATCGTAAGTTTAGAGTGTTGCTTTCTTACAACGAAAGTGATTATCTTGACGAATACGGAATGAAGAACAATGGTGAGTGGTATCCCATAAAGCTAAAGCTCACAGGCAATTATGCTATGCTTGTGAAAGAGCGTATCTATGGCAAAGACCAAAAGGTTGAAGTCGTTGATGCTAAAACTACCATTCTTTCTTGCAAAATGCAAAACAAGGAAAATATTCTTGTCTTTGTTCTTGGGTTTGGGGAAAATTGTGAAGTTCTCGAGCCGAAATGGCTGAAAGAAAGAATTATTGAAGCGATAGATAAATTATCAGAAAAGTATAGATGATGGGAAGGCGAGTAATGAAAAAGTTATTTTACAAAATAATAGCCCTGACATTAGTTCTTTGTTTAATGTTTTCCCTAAGCGGCTGTATTTTCGACAAATGGGGAGAAGATATTGCTGATAGTATTGTAAGTGAATTTGACACTTCCAAGAACGACCCAATACCAACGGGAAAAGCGGGTGTAAATGAGCAAATTTTATATGAAACAGTTTTGTTGGAAGATATTATCGAAGAAAACATAATAACTGAAGATACTCTCAAAGAACAAATAATTACGGAAATTGTGGATTATGAAGCGCTTCGAGGAGAGGATATTGAAATTGAATCAGTAAACGTTGAAATTTATGACGATATCAACGAAATGGAAGACGATTTTTGTTGCGAATCATATTATGCCGTTGATTTGGATTACTCATTCATAAAGCAAAGAATCGCTGCCGGGGCAAGTTTGGTTTTAGCAGAAGTTGTTATTGATACGGCTAGTGCTGTAATTAACTTGGTAACATTTCAATGGGGTTCACTGGCTGTTGACTGTGGTCAGATTATTGTAACAGCAGGCGCAACGACGATTTCGGCTTTTATTGCAAGTCAAGTTGCGAAAGCAAAGAGTTTGGCGGCAGGTAACTCATATGAAATGGCTATGTATGACGCTCTTTACGAAGGAGCAAATGCTTTCTATTATACAGCTGTTTCAATAGATGCTGTAAACACGGCAATATCTCTTGGTCAGTTAGTTGACTTAGGAGTAAAAGGAGTTAAAGCCCTTGTTAATTTCATTAAGTCAAAAGCGGCGGTAGATATAGTTGATTCTGCCGGAAAAGTAGTTGGTAAGGCAACTGCAAAAGGAACATTCAAAGTTACTGTTGATGGGGTTGAAAGAACTTGCCAAGCAGCAAAAGCAACTAATTTAGCGGGTACAATAGATTTATATGACGCAACGACAAAAGCTTACGTTACGACGCTGTCAAGAACGGGAGAAGTGTTGCTACAAACAACACGAACAATTCCGGGAGAGATTTTGTTGAAAGCGGGGGACAATGTAGGCAAGGCAAAATATATTTTCGATGGAACTGACGCATATAAAGTTACTTATACGCAAAGTGGCGAAGCAACTAAAACGTGGATAGGAATTATTGACCAAGGCGGATATATAAAAAATAATTTTGGTCAAATAGTTAAAAAAATTGACTTTGATACAGGCAAAGAAATCAATGGTTTTTCTAAATTGATTAAGGCTTCTCAGAGTAATAAAATTACAGTCGATGTTTTTGGAGAGTTGGTAGAAATTACCGACGTATCGACACAAACAACCAAAGCATTGACAAAGAAAACTGTTGACGGTGTAATTACTTATTTGGATTCTGCAAACAATAAGATTTTAGCAGAATATGCAGGAACAGATGGAATTACTTATTTAATGAGAGTAAGTGATAACATCAATAACGCAAAAGTTTCAGGTTCGTTGGCTGATGGTGGTTTCGACTTCAATTGGAAAGCTAATTTAGACTTCATAAGGTCTGATGCAACTTCCACAATAAGAAAAAGTTTGGTTGAATATGTTCAAAACAACAATATTAACTTGGTTCGTCAAAACTTCCCTGAATTAACACTTGAGATGATAGATTACATAAAGCAGTATGGTAGAGTTCCAACAAGTATTCAAATTCACCACTGCAAAAATGTGGCGAATTTCCCTGATTTAGCGGGCGATTATAGAAACTTAGTTGTTTTAACACGAGAAAGCCATTTGGCTGCACATTTTGGGGATTTTCATAATGCAACGATGTCAAATCCTTCGGTCTATGTTGACCTAAAAGTTTTGTTCGGGCTGTAGAGGTGATTAAATGGATTTTTTTGATAAATTACTTTTGTGGAAAGATGGTAATACAAACGATAAAACATCAAATGGGAATGAACTAATATGTTTAGTCCATCCAAATGTAAAAAATGATTATCTACACGTTTTGTTTTACCCGTTAGACAAGAAAAAAAGAAAAGAATTTGAAAAAATTTTCGATTTGAAGCATAACAAAGGTTTGGAATCTTATATCAAATTCTTATCTGAACACAATGGTGCAGTTCTTTATTCGGGTGGAATTGTTTTCTTCGGTTTTACCGAAAATCAATCCATTAACACATTTATAGAACCACCATCATTAAGTAGAATGAACGACAGAGATTTGATTCATAGACAGAATCTTGAGTGGTTGTTTATTGGAAATTTAATGCATAGAGAGATGGATAACGTCAATATGTATATAAATTCCAAAGATGGTACCGTCTTGTGGGTTCACAAAAACCAAGAGATGGAGAATTTTAAAACATTAGAACAGTCGTTGAGTCATATTTACGCAGTTTATAATGTGTGTTACAGAAAAGACGGGGAAAATAAAAATTACAATAATAGAAAAATGAATGTATATGAAAACATTCAACTTTACTAATCGGAGGATATTAAAATGAAAAGAAGAATTATCGGCTTATTGTTAAGTATTGTTTGCATCTTTGGTGTGTTTGGTTTAACCGCTTGTAAAGATGAAGAACCCACCACTTATACGGTTGAAAAGAGAGATTTTTATTATAGTATTGATAACGGTGCAACTTATGGCAACGAAAGAGTTGAACTTGAAGTTGGTCAGACCGTTCTTATGAAAGTTTTAGTGACTGTAACTACCAACAAGGAAGAAAAAGAGAATATTAGTGGTAGTTTAACTATTCCTAACATTACTGCTGTTGATGCATATTATTTAAGGGGGCAAAAGATTACTCCTACTCTAGATGATATTAACAATGTAACTACATATCCGTTCTCGATTACGACGAACGAAGATTGGACGTTTATTTTTGAATTTGTACCTACAAGTGAAGCAAGAGTTCAGATGTCTCTCGATTTTGAAGAGCCCATTCCTGAAATCTATGACGGTATTTACACAATTAAGTTTGTAAATCCTGAAGCCGAATAATATTATAATTTCAGGAGGTGACTGATAAATGGTAAAATACTTCTTAAAAAATAGAGCGATTTATTCCATAGTATTAGCTGTACTTATTGGTATCCTTTCAGCGGTGCTTTTTATTCAACCGAGCGTAGAAACCCGTTCGGAAAACTTGTTGTTAACAAGTGTTTATGAAAATTCTGATATTGATTACGACATTCCTTCACCAACAAAAGCACAGCTTGCAGAAATAGAAGCATTAGATTTTGTTGATGACGCATTTGGTTACTATTTTACAGACGGCTCATTAAAGGTTGGTTCTGAATCAGTAAAGACAAAAATTATATTTGGCGATGTCCTTGATTCGTTGGGTATGACTATGTATAATGAAAATAGACTGATTTATACAAGCCAAGACGGTTTATATGACAATCCCTTGTATGTGGATTACGATTTTTACACAAAGAATGGCTTGGCGATAGGCGACACGGTGTACTTTAACAATATTGAATTTCAAATTGGAAGAGTATATGAAACTAATTCTTACTATGGTTCAGCAACATTTATTCCGTTAGTGGGAGCGCAAAAAACTTATATCGAATCAGTAACTAAATCTTATAGTGGTGCATATCTAAAAGTCAATGACGACACTCAAGCTGAAGCGTATTTGAGAAATTATAAGCCGTTAGGAAGATTAAAAGATAGAAGTGATTTTGCAACTGATGCGGAATATCAAACACACTATAATTCTTGGAATAATGCAAGCTATTACAATGAAATCACAAGCTTTTCGTCAAAACTCGCATCTGCAAACGTTAAGACTGAAGTAAATTATACTTTAGGATTCATTATTTCTGCGATTGTTATGGTTATAGCGAATGTGATTTTATCAATACGCAAAAATGAGAGGATTTATTTTAACAAGAAGAAGAACAAAGCAAGTGTTGGTGGTTATTATATAGTTACGGTTTTGATGGATACAATTCTAATGGCTGTAAGCTTACTCACAGGCATATTTGTTGTTAAAAACAATATTGTTGCATTTGTTCCGGGCGAATACTTTACATCCATTATCGTAACAGCAATTATTACAACAATAGGTGTAATGATTATCAATGCAGTGTATGACTGTATCTTTTGTAAAAAGATAGTTTCAAATAAACAAAAACAAAAAGGAGAGATTATTATGAAAAAGTTGTCGATTGTTTCATTAGTAATACTCTCCTTTATCTCTTTTTTGATAAGTTGGTCGTTTGTCGAAGGCTCGCTTTCTCGAAATGCACAATTAAAAATTCTTAATTCGTCAGGCGCAAGTTATACGTGTACTTACTATGGCAATAGTAGTTTTAGCGATGATTTCTATTATATGAACAAATCATTAGCATTAAGGCATAGTGGCGAAAAAATAATCGCAGAAGTCTTAATGTACAAAGCAGATAAATTCTATACGATAAATCCATTTAGCAGTCACGCATTAATTAAAGATGACGAAATGATTGTTTCAAAGAATATTGCGGATAAATATAATTTGAAGATTGGCGATATAGTAACTGTTTCATCTTTGATATATGATAATCCGTTTGAATACAAAGTAAAGGAGATAACAGCGCCCGCATTTTGCTTTACGGAAGAGTATTTTGTTGAAGATAAAGGAATAGTCATCTTAGGAAATTCTTCGGTACTAATGGAACCTAACAATCTTTCTTTGGCATTTGTTAGTGGGGAAGAAAGCCTAAATGGAATTTTGTTGGAAAAGATAACTTCGTTAGCAACGTATAAAGAAACTCTTGCACAAGAGATTTTTGTTGATTATGGCATTGTTGTGGGTATTTCTTGTTTAATGTTTGTCACATACTTTGTTTTATTTGAAGTAATGTTTTCATTTAGAATACGAAAAGCTATAATCAATGGGGCTTCCCAAAAGTCAATATTTAGTCGATACTATTCTAATCCAATCGTTTGGTCAATTATATATTCATTACTGATGGCATTATTTGTATTTATTGAGAGTTGGCTATTATTTAGTATGCTTCTCGTTCCGATAGAACTAATGATGATGTTGATTGTTCCAATTATTGCTTGTATCTCAAGTTTAATACGTTTGAAAATAAAATTAAGGAGGGTTTAGAATGTCTAAGTTGATTGAAATAAAAGATTTATCAATAGAATTAAAAGGTAAAGAAATATTAAGGAACGCTAATGCTTCCTTTGAATCTGGAAAAGTGTATTTGCTTGACGGAAAAAATGGAACGGGTAAAAGCACTTTGCTCAAAGCAATATTGAATTTGGCTAACAGTAAGGCAATATTAGGCGAAATATTGGTTAATGGAAGCAAAAACGTTTTTAAGATGTCTAATGACGAACTTCAACAATTGCGTTCATCGGTAGCTTATTTAGAGCAAAAGGACTATTATGACCAATTCTATGGTGTAACGGTTCGTGATGTTCTAATAGATTCTTATCAAGATTTTTTACGTAGAAAATTAACCAAAGAAGATATTTGGTATGTAGAGGATACATTTAATAGGTATGTTCCTGCGGACAGCGCGTTAACATTAAAAAAGAAAGTAAACAAGTTAAGCGGTGGGCAGCAAAGGCTTCTTTCAATTATTTCAAATATATGTATTAGAAGCAACTCGAATATTTTTCTCATCGATGAACCATTAAACAATCTTGATATTGAAAACGTTATAAATATCAGTAATGCGCTGAACAGAATTGTTAAAGAAAAACCTGATGCGGTATTTCTTATGGTGTCTCATTGTAAGATATTTCCTTTCATTACAAATTTAGCAACTATTGTTGATGGGGGAATTATAATTACAAACGATAATTTGATATGCAACTCTTGTTTTGGAAAAGCTAATAGTGAGGGATACTATGAGCTTTGAGGAGTTCTTACAAGAGTTGCAAAAGTGGCTCGAAGAAATCAATAATGCTGAAAATGTTGATGAAATAATTTTAGATAAAACGTATTTTTGTTATGATGGAGTGTTGAAAGAATATGCTATCAATTACATTCAAGTTGAGTGGATTAAGGATATTCAATATCGCGTATGATAAAGTACATTCACAAGATTAAACACATAAGTAAATGGGAAAGCAAGAATAAAAGAGCTTTTGATGAATTTTTATTCTCGAAAATCCGTTTGCTTTTTTGCCCTAAAATTTTAATGGTTGGAATAAATCCATCTGCTAAACAAAATGAATTTTGTGACAGCACAAACTTGAAGTTGATAAATGCTCTTCTAAGATTCAATGAAATTTCACCTAAAAAATATAAGGGATATAGACTTACAAACTTTTCATCTAAAGTCACATCTCAATGGGAAAATTTAAGTGTTGATGAGTATGATTTTGAGTTGAAACTTTTAGAGAAATGGTTGGAAACGAATAGACCAATATGCTTGTTTTATGGACCACATTTTATCAATTCTTCAACCAAGGATATAAAGAATACAATCTTCACCAATAAATTTAGAAGTTTGATAGAAGAATATAGAGAAAACATTTTCATTACAACCTATAATGGGAAGTTTGCTCACCCAAGTCATAATCCAACCGTGGAAATAGAGAAATATAATCCAAACTTACATATATTATATCCTACAAATTAGTTTTTAGAAATTGATTTAAGAGGTCGATATAAGGTCTTGACAATACAAGGAGAGATGTTAAATTCTAAAGGGGACAATATTCTTGACACTAAAGTTGAAAACAGAGATATTGTCTACTTGATGCAGGATGAAAATTTTTATAACAATTATGACGTAAGTTGTCATATTTACTATGATGTAGTATAGGCAAATAAGGAGATAACTTTCAAACGTGGTGTAACATATTAGTTGTGTATAATACAACACCTATGCAACAGTATTTACAATACAACTTCCGAAGACAAGAAAGGGGGAACTGCTTAAATGCCTTGGTGAGAATCACAAGACCATTAACGATTTGCAGAATCAAAAGGACAAGAAGAAGTGAAAACTTACGGTTTTCGTGATGTGGCACAGATATTATAAAAGAATAGTAGCGGCAGGCGGAAAACCCTATGGAAAATCGCAGTTTTTCAAGATGTTTCAACGGTATAAGCACGCGTATAACAGTTCTTACCGTTTCAAGATAACGTCGACAATGACAAAGGCGTATTCTTTTTTCTGTGCCGAATCTTATTCTTTCGACGAACGCAAAAGACCTTCCAATATAGAAATTTGGAAAATATTTGTTTCGTGGTGAAAAAAATGCGCTTGAATCCAGAAAGGTTGTAGGGACAAAAAGAATTGATATATGAAAAAATTTGAAAGAGGGTAGTAATGGTAGATATTGAGAAGAAAATAAATGAAGGCAGAGAACTTGCAGAAAGATTAATGTCGACAACAGCGCTTTATTTTGGTAAAATGAAGCCGTTGGATATTCCTGAAAATATTGCCGGCGTGTATGTAATTTTTGATAAAGAAACGGGCGAAACATTATACGTTGGCAGGACAAAAAATTTACGCAGAAGACTATACACAAATCATTTACACGGGCCAAAAACAAATGCCAGATTAAAGAAGTATTTGGTTGAGGACGAAAGGCAACGGAGTATCGTTGATATGGATAAAGCGAAAGAGTATTTAAAGAATAATTGCTATGTGAAGTTTATAGTTGAAAGCGATACCGTTCGGAGAGGTCAAATTGAGGGATTGCTCAGCTTTCTGTTAAACGTGCGATATATTGATGAAGAGCATTAACTATCAGGAGTAAATTAAGATGCCGACTTTGGAAGAATTTATAAGTATTATTAAAGAATATTTTCAATCAGCATGGCGAAATTTGAGTACCGATCAAGTTGACGAATATATTAACGGGGAAGAGGCATAAGAAGTAATTACACGTCGGTAAAATGGGACTGCTGAAGAATTTAAAAGCGGTAAATAACCGAGAACGTATTCAAAGTTAGCGTTGCATCTTCGGTGGCCAACTGTTTGGCATACATGTATTAGTTGTTGAATAATAGAACTGAATTTTTGCGTGCTTGAAAGTTAAGCCGATAGGATTGATAACAGGAGTACAAAATAAAAAACTTAAGATAACGATGATATGTAAGGCACAATATTACTAGTTTATTAAAGAATACTAGGTGGTCTTGATAAGTAGATTTAATTTGTAGATTATTTTGGGGCTGTTATGGGAATCAGAAGTTTTTTTCATAAAATAAAAATGGGTTTTGTCAGAATGGGAGAAACTTCTATTCCGTACGTTTCTTCTATAAAAAGATATGGAAATAACGGCGAAGAGGTATTTATCGAGCAGTTAGAAAAAGCCTTGCCGGATTGTCAAATAAAGCGTAACGTTATGATAAATACGAATGACGGCAATGCGGAAATTGACAGCTTGGTTTTGTACCAGAATAAACTTTTTGCAATCGAGGTGAAACGTTGGAAAGGAAGATTGACAGAAACAGAGCAGGGGTTTATACAGGAAAAAACGGACCGTTGGACAGGAGAATTACATAGAAAATATCAAAAATCACCGTTCAAACAGTTGAATCGGGCAATTTATTTATTAAGAAAGCAAATTCCGATTAAAGTATGGGTTAACGGCGTTGTTTTCTTTGAAGATGAAGAGTTTGAGGGAATCAGTACGCTTTCAGATACCGTTTGGTTTGATAATATAAAAGAATTAACCGAATATATAAAATTCAACGGTGAAATATCAAACGGGGGAAATGCCGTAAAATTCTTTGAAAAATGTGTTTCTGCCGATTTATTGCATGCCAAGAGTTGGAATAAATCCTTACATTGTGTCATCGACGATGCGTCGTTAAATTTTCAAACGGCTAATGGAATAATAACGAAAAACGATATTCGTTATATTACAATTGAACACCATTGGTCTTATGATAGGCTCACGATGCAATTGGCAGACGGTTCCAAAGGCCGTATTGAAAAAGAAAACGGTAGAATTTTGGTAAACGAAAACGGACGTATTCAGGAATACGCGTTATGTAAATTGGATTATATAGAAGTTGGTCGATAAAGAAGTTAGAGGATACTTTATTATTAAAAGAGTTTTTTATAGAAAATTGTTAACCGTACCAATTTAGGGATAGTTTACAGTTGCTTTTTTCTTTAAAGTACAATATAATAACGGTAATACAGAAAGGGGAATAATACCATGTTGGAAGTTGGAATGAAAGCGCCGCAGTTTACACTGCCGGATAAAAACGGGAAGTTGGTTTCTTTGTCCGATTTTTTAGGGAAGAAAGTAGTTTTGTATTTCTATCCCAAGGACAATACGCCCGGTTGCACCAGACAAGCGTGCGCTTTTGCGCTCAGAAATCAGGAAATTGAAAATAAAAACGCAGTGGTGATCGGTATCAGCAAAGACAGCGTAAGTTCGCACATGAATTTTGCGACTAAGTACAATTTGCCTTTTGTTTTATTGTCGGATACGGAATTAAAAGCAATTCAGGCGTACGGCGTCTGGCAGGAGAAAAAGTTGTACGGGAAAACGAGTATGGGCGTTGTGCGAACGACTTTCTTGATTGACGAGCAAGGAAACGTGCAGAAGGTTATGCCCAAAGTTAAACCCGACGCCAACGCCGACGAAATTTTAGCGTTGTTAGAAGGTAAAGATTAACGACACCTTTTTGACTCGCGTGCGATATGGAGAAATAAATATGGCAAGTACGAAAGAGTTTTTGGACTACGTTTTGTGTCAAATCAACGGTATCGATATAACCTATAAAAAGATGATGGGGGAGTATTTATTGTATGCAAACGGAGTTTTGTTCGGCGGAATTTACGACGATAGATTACTTCTCAAGCCAACGGAAAAGGTAAAGGAAATCATACAAGATGCAGAATACTCTATCCCGTATGATGGTGCAAAACCTATGATTCTTTGTGATTTTATTGATGACGGCGAACGATTGAGTAATGTCATAAAAAGAATATTGAGCAAAAACGAATAAAAACTGCCTACAATTGACAACTAAACAGGAACGCATTGAGTTTTCAGTGCGTTTTTTCGGTTGTTTTTGACCGTTTAATGCAATTTCTCGGCGATAATCTTTTTTCACTCTTTTGGGTTTTTATTAAGGATTGTCTGTTGTTTATATAAGCGATAACCATAAAGACGATAATAAAGGTGAATTTTAGCTAAAAAAGTCGAAAAAATTGTCGAATAGGGGTACTGTGATTATTGACAAAACTCTTCAATAAGGTTATAATCTAAACGTAACATTTATCTATAAACAAAAAAACTCCGCAACTGACGGAATTAGTGGGTAACCATGAGGAAGCGGGAGTTTACCAAGTTATTGGTTTTTGAAAAATTTTTTTCAGCCGTCCGTCTGGGTGCGTTTCTCTGAGTTGTTTAGGGAAATAGCACCTTTTTCTGTTTTTAAGGAGATTTTTTTATGGCGAAGAAAGTTGGAATTATTATGGGCTCCGACAGCGACCTGCCTGTCGTAAGAAAAGCGATTGATTGTTTAAAGAGTTTCGGCGTGCCTTACGAAGTACACGTTTATTCGGCGCACAGAACACCGGAAGAGGCGGTTGCTTTCTCGCGGAATGCGAGAGAAAACGGCTTTGGCGTATTAATTTGCGCGGCCGGAATGGCGGCTCACCTTGCAGGCGTCGTTGCGTCAAAAACTACGTTGCCCGTTATCGGTATTCCTTGCAAAGGGCCCGTGCTTGACGGAATGGACGCGCTCTTGTCAACCGTTCAGATGCCGAGCGGAGTTCCCGTTGCAACCGTTGCGATTAACGGAGCGTACAACGCGGCGCTTTTGGCAATTCAGATGCTTGCAATATCCGACGGCGATTTAGCAGACGCATTGGCGCAAAAGAAAGATAGCGACAGTGAAGCCGTTTTATTAAAATCCCGAGCGGTAGAAGAGGAGTTTAATAACTGACTCAAACGATGAACGTCGGTCGAATAACCGATTTCGCAAATAAAAACGCAAATGACAAAACGACAGGTTGAAACTGAAAAAGCCAACCAAAACATATTTATTATTTTAGGAGGAAACTTTTATGGCAAAATCCCTTGTTTACACCGGTAAAACAAAAAACGTTTATTCACTTGATAACGGCAATTATCTTTTAAAGTTCAAAGACGATTGCACGGGGAAAGACGGCGTTTTTGATCCGGGTGAAAACTCAGTAGGTTTAACTATTGCCGGCGTCGGCGACGTAAACTTAAGAATGTCTATTTACTTTTTCGAAAAGTTAAATGCCGCAGGTATAAAGACCCACTTCGTTTCTGCCGACCTCAACGATACGACGATGGAAGTTTTACCTGCCAAGGTATTCGGTAAAGGCTTAGAAGTCATTTGCCGTCATAAAGCGGTAGGTAGTTTTTACAGAAGATACAGCGACTACATCGAAGAAGGTGCCGACCTTCCCGCATACGTTGAATTCACGTTCAAGAACGACGCAAAAGGCGACCCGCTGGTTACCAAAGACGGTTTGGTTGACCTTAAAGTTATGTCCGAAAAGCAATATGAAGATATAAAAGAAATGACTAAAAAAATCACCCAAATCGTTGCCGACGATTTAAAGGAAAAAGGTTTGGTTTTGTACGATATCAAGTTTGAATTCGGTTACGCACCGAACGGCGACGTTATGTTAATTGACGAAATTGCTTCGGGCAATATGCGCGTTTACAAGGACGGAAAATATATCGATCCCATGACTTTATCCAAACTGTTCTTTGCTAAAAATTAAGGAGAAATTATGGGTGGATATTTTGCCATAACGTCAAAGCGAGATTGCATCTCCGACGTATTTTTCGGGACGGACTATCATTCTCATCTTGGCACCAAGCGTGCGGGAATAGCGGCTTACGATAAAGAATCAGGCTTGCAAAGAGTTATTCACAACATACAAAATTCGCCGTTCAGAACGAAGTTCGAAAGAATATTCGAAGAAATGAAGGGGTCTGCCGCAATCGGTTGCATAAGCGACGGTGAGCCGCAGCCGCTTATTATCCGTTCTAAACTCGGAGCTTACGCAATTAGCGTTATCGGCGCAATAAACAATGCAAAAGAGCTGACGGACAAATACCTCAGTCTTCCCGGAGCGCATTTCGATGCTATGACGGGTGGTGCGGTTAATATGGTCGGACTTGTTTCGGCGCTTATCTGCGAAAAGAAAACTTTTCTGGAAGGTATAAAGTTTGCTCAAAATCAAATCGACGGCTCCGCTTCGATTGTAATTTTAAAGGAAGACGGCAACATTATTTGCGCCAGAGACAAACTCGGACGACTGCCGATGATTGTCGGTAAAAACAGGTACGGTCATTGCGTTGCGTTTGAGTCTTTTGCGTTCAGGAAACTGGGTTATAAAGACGTACTTGATTTGGGTCCCGGCGAAATAGTTGAAATCACTCCCGACGAAATAAAAAAACTGGCGCCGCCGGGAAAGAAAATGAGGATTTGTTCTTTCCTGTGGACTTATTACGGATATCCCACGGCAACGTACGAAGGCGTCAACGTAGAATTAATGCGTTGCAAAAACGGCGAATTGTTAGCGGAAGAAGATATCAAAAGCGGAATTGTCGACAAAATAGACTACGTCAGCGGCGTGCCGGATTCAGGCACACCGCATGCAATAGGTTATGCGAACAGAACTCATAAACCGTTTGCCCGCCCTTATATAAAATATACTCCGACCTGGTCGAGAAGTTTCACGCCCTCAAAGCAGTCAGAAAGGGCTAAGGTTGCGCAGATGAAACAAATACCGGTGCTCGAACTTATCAAGGACAAAAACCTTCTTTTCGTAGACGACTCCATCGTACGTGGAACGCAACTGAAAGAAACGGTAGATTTTCTTTACGAAAACGGAGCCAAGTCGGTGCATATGCGTTCGGCTTGTCCGCCGATAATGTTTGGCTGTAAGTATATAAACTTTACCAGAGCGACTAGTGACATGGAACTTATTACAAGGCGGATAATAATGGAACTGGAAGGCGAAGAAGGAATGAATCATCTGGAAGAATACGCAGATTCTTCAAACGAACGCGGAAAAAGACTTCGCGCAAAGATTTGCGAAACGATGCATTTCGATTCGCTGGAGTTTCAATCGCTCGATAATTTAATTAAGGCGATAGGTCTTCCTAAATGTAAGTTATGCACTTATTGCTGGAACGGAAAAGAATAATTAAGGGTTTAAACAGTTAAAAAACGTAACGAAAAATAAGCAGAATTTTCAGAGGAAAAATGATGAACGAGAAATCAAAATCAGACAGTTATGCCGCAGCCGGCGTCGATATAACCGCAGGGTACAAAGCGGTTGAACTGATGAAAAAACACATAGCTCGAACAGTAACTCAAAATTCTTCGGCAGATATCGGAGGTTTCGGAGGACTTTTCGCACTCGATTTAACGGGTTATAAAAACCCGGTTTTAGTTTCGGGGACGGACGGCGTGGGAACAAAATTGAAAATTGCCTTTTTAATGGACAAGCACAATACCGTTGGTATAGACTGCGTTGCAATGTGCGTAAACGACGTAATCTGCTGCGGCGCAAAACCGCTTTTTTTCCTGGATTATATCGCTTGCGGTAAAAACTTTCCCGAAAAGATTGCTTCGATCGTAGAAGGTATTGCCGAAGGTTGCGTTCAGGCGGGAAGCGAACTCGTCGGCGGAGAAACGGCGGAAATGCCGGGCTTTTATCCTATCGACGAATACGACCTTGCCGGTTTCTCGGTCGGTATAGTCGACAGGGCCGACGTGGTTGATAAGAAATCTATGAAAGCAGGCGACGTTATGATTGCGATTCCGTCTTCAGGCGTTCATTCAAACGGTTTTTCGCTTGTAAGAAAGGTTTTCGACGTCGAAAACTGCGACCTTAAAACTCCGCTTGACTCACTCGGCGGTAAGAGCCTCGGCGAAACTCTTTTGACGCCCACGAAAATTTACGTTAAACCCATGCTTAAAGTTTTGGAAAGCGTAAAAGTTAAAGGTATTTCGCATATAACGGGCGGCGGTTTTTATGAAAATATGCCGCGTTCTATTCCCGACGGATTGGGTGTCGTTATAAAGAAAGAAGACGTAAGAGTTCTGCCCATATTTAAACTTTTACAAAAAGAGGGTAAAATTTCAGACCACGATATGTACAACACCTTTAACATGGGCGTCGGAATGAGCGTCGTTGTCGATAAGGCAGACGTTGAAAGAACTCTCGGTATTTTAAAGGAATTCGGCGAAGACGCTTACGTTATCGGCGAGATTGTTTCTTCGGACGAAAAAATCACTATTATTTAGAAATGAAAAACGCATTAAAACAGTTTGCTGACGGTGTATTGGCAGGGCTTATGATTGTTATCGGCTGCGCGGTTTATCTGGCTTGCGAAAGCAAGGTGGTAGGGGCGGTTATGTTCTCGGTTGCGCTGCTGACCATCTGCTACTTCGGGTTTTCTTTATTTACCGGCAAAGTGGGTTTTATGGTAAACGGTCATTCAAAAACCGATTTTTCCGTTTTGTTCTTAGGTCTATTGGGCAACGTTGTGGGAACGGCGATTTTCGGTTATTTATTGGGTTTATCAAACGAAAGCCTTGTTGAAAAAGCCGTACTGCTTTGCTCGGGTAAGCTAGAACAAGAGTTTTACCAAACGCTTATCCGCGCCGTTTTTTGCGGTGTGTTAATGTATGTCGCCGTTTGGGTTTTTAAAGAGAAGAAGTCTGTTTCGGCGATTCTTCTGTGCGTCCCCGTGTTTATATTGAGCGGTTTCGAACACTCCATCGCCGATATGGGATTTTTTGCCGTCGCGTTGACGGAATTTCCCGTTTTAGAGTCTTTTGCGTTTATTCTTATCGTTATCGTGGGAAATTCTATTGGCGGAATGCTTATTCCGTTCGTGCTCAGATTAACTTGCTTAAAGACAAAAGACAGTGAGGAAGGTACAAATGCGAAAAGTTAAAATTGCCGTGCTGGTATCGGGCGGAGGTACCAACCTCCAAGCGCTTATCGATTCGCAAAAAAACGGCGTAATTAAAAACGGTGAAATTGCTTTGGTCGTATCGAATAAAGAGACGGCTTTCGCACTGGAACGGGCAAAAAAGGCAAAGGTTAAGACGCGGGTTGTTACAAAGACGGGCAAGAGCAGAGAAGAGTTTGAAAGTGAACTTATAAAGGTTTTACGGGACGACCGGATCGAACTCGTCGTTCTTGCCGGGTTTATGGTGATTTTAAGCGAAAGGTTCACTTCGACCTTTAAAGACAGGATAATAAACGTTCATCCGTCGTTGATACCGTCGTTTTGCGGCGAAGGATTTTACGGCTTGAAAGTGCACGAAAAGGCGCTTGAATACGGCGTAAAAGTTACGGGAGCCACGGTGCATTTCGTTAACGAAATTCCTGACGGCGGAAAAATTATTATGCAAAAACCCGTTGAAGTTTTGGAGGGCGACACCCCTGAAATTTTACAGGAACGCGTTATGAAACAGGCGGAATGGATAATTTTACCGCTTGCAACCGAAAAAGTATGTTCTGACATATTGAAAGGAGAAATGTAATGGATATCTATAAAATTCACGACGTTGCCGAACTTATCGAAGGCAATTCATACGTGGGTAGAGGCATCATCATCGGCAAAACACCCGATGCAAAGCGAGCCGTTTCCGCCTACTTTATCATGGGCAGAAGTGAAAACAGTCGCAACAGAGTTTTTACGGTAAAAAACGGCGAAGTTTTTACCGAGCCTTTCGACGCCTCCAAGGTAAAAGACCCGAGCCTTATTATTTACGCGGCTATCAGAAAATTCCGTAACAGCCTGATAGTTACGAACGGAGACCAGACGGATACCGTTTACGACGGTTTAAAGAGCGGTCTGAGTTTTTCAACCGCGCTGTCGTCGCGTGAGTTTGAGCCGGACGCGCCCAATTTAACGCCGAGAATCAGCGGTATTTTAAATTTTAAAGACAACGATTTTTCTTACGAAATGAGTATCTTAAAGAGCAGTGACGCCATCGGTTCGAGCTGCAATCGTTACACGTATTCTTACAGTGCGTTAAAAGGTTTAGGTCATTTCATTCACACTTACGTTTGCGACGGAACACCCATTCCTACGTTTCAGGGCGAGCCCGAAAGAGTCGCCACACTCGACGATATAAACGAATTTGCCGATAAACTCTGGAACGCTTTGGACGAAAATAACAAAATCTCTCTCTACGTTCGTTACACGTCGTTAGAAAACGGCGAATATGAAGAAGTTTTAATAAACAAAAACAAATAAGAAGGAGAAGTATGAACGAATTCCAATTAAAGTACGGTTGTAATCCAAACCAAAAACCATCGAGGATTTTTATGGCAAACGGCGCCGATCTTCCCATCGAAGTTTTAAACGGAAGACCGGGTTATATCAACTTTTTAGACGCTTTCAACTCCTGGCAACTTGTCAAAGAGTTAAAAGAGGCGACGGGAATGGCTTCGGCAACGAGTTTCAAGCACGTTTCTCCGACTTCCGCCGCCGTCGGCAAAGTTCTGTCGGACAAACTTAAAAAAGCATGTTTCGTCGACGATATTGAAAATTTGGACGCTTCACCTATCGCTTGCGCTTACGCCAGAGCAA
>JBJETY010000081.1:0-20895 GCA_051883555.1 Christensenellales bacterium
ATCGGAAAGTTCGTCGCTATAAGCGCTGTCCGATACGTATTCGCAGTAGCTTTCAATTTCGACGTAGTCGCATACAAGCGTATAAGAGCTGCCTGCAAAATACATTCTGACAAGCGTGTTTTCTTTCGTCAATACAGTGGTGTCGGTTGAAGCGTCATAGCTTTCTGCTTGCGTTACGATTTTGAATTCCGCATTGATAAGGCTGAGTATAGTAAGGATATCGAGACCGCCGTTCAAGAACGTATTTATAATCGTCGTAAGGTCAAGCTCGCCTTCAAGCCAGTTAGGCAACGTCTCACTGTCTTCCGTAGTGTTTGCAATTTCATCGTCAAGAACCATTTTTCTGAGTGCATTGACGATAGAAGCAAGTTTAATGTCAACGTTTATGTCGAGATATGTCTTTCTGTAGATATAATCGCCGTCTTCTTCCATAACTTTGATTATACCTTCGAGGTCGGCAAGAGATTCATCCTGGAAGAACAACTGAACCCATTCGGACAATTCGAGGTCGCCGCCGTCAAGGTAAGTCGTAATATCCAATCTTTCAGACAAAACGATATTTTCAATTTCCGAATATAAGGTATATTCGGCGATTTCTTCATCGCTTAACGGTCTTGTTCTGTCAGTCTGTGCAAATTTAATACTTACGTTGTCGATTCCGAGACTGAAGTTTACTTGTTTTTCATAAGTATCATAGTTTGCGCTCTCGCCTTCGATAAGTACGTAATAAATCGTCTTATCGTCGACCTTTTCAGCAGTTGCAAGAACAGCGTTAAATTCAGCCGTTCCGTATGCGTACGGCGTATATCTGTCACCGCTTGTTACCGAAGTAGCTTTGACGTAAATCTTATTTTCACTGTCGTAAGCCCATACGCCGTTAGGGTCTTCGATAAAGAGAATGAGATTCGACTCGTTAAGCGCTTTATCGAGACTGTTTGCTGTGCGTACGTCGTTAAGAGCATTTTCTGCTTCTGGCGTAAGAGTTCCTTCAGCGGTAAGAACGTCTTTGATTGCTACCTGAACGTACTTGCTGCCGACTCCCATTCTGAATGAGATTTCAGTGTTGAGTTCGGTTGCTTCGAGGTCGTCGATAGAAACTTTGACGTCGGCAAAACCGCTGTAATCGATTCCGTCGTAGACGAAATCCTGGAGAGTAGAATCTCCAATCTTAATAAGTCCTAAAACAAAGTCGATTAATTCTTTGCCGAGTCTTACGGAGAAATGTTTATTAGAAATCAAGATTGCAAGAGCCGCGTCAAATTTTGAATCGTCCGACGTGCTTGCTTCGTTTTGAATTTCTTCTGCGTCATAAACGTCCTCGCCGAAGATGTCAACAAGGATACCGTTGAGCGTGTCGGTTATGAATTCAAGCTCATTGATAACCATCTTCGGAAGTCCGAGTTTTTCTGCGTTGATGAACAAGCTGCCGTCCTGATAGTAAACGCCGATAATAATTTCTTCAACGTCCATTGCGGAAACGGAAATCAATTCGACTTTAAGTTCAGACTTGGCAATGTCGCTTAAATCGAGAATTGCGCTTACGCTCATCTTGAAGTTCATCTTCGTTATGCCGGTGGTATATTCAGGAGCTTCGATAACGACTCCGCTCAAATCGCCGAGTATTGCACTGAATACCTGACCGAAATCGATTGTACCGGCTGTTAAGTCGCCGTACAACGTGATATCTGCACCAAGTCCGATAGTGGACTTTGTAAACGGAATAGCTTCGTTAATATCGTTTGGCAAAAGCGTGGCGCTTGAACCGAATCCAACCGTCAGACCGCCTATAGAAACGCCGAAACCGAACGTTCCCGCCTTTATACCGAGCGTGATGCCGTAATCGGAAATCGAAGTATATTTAACTGATCTGCGCATATATTCGCTTCCCGTTATGTCAAGCGCATAGCTACCGTAAACTTTTTCGCCCTCGTTACGCAAATCATACTTGCTGCCGCTTACGGAATAATCGAGAACGTATTTGACGTGATCTTTGTAGCTTACCATCTGTTGCGGAGTAAGGTATTTCCAGAGCACGTATCCGCTTGTCGTGTTGACATACAGATAGTTATTTTCCATAAACGTCATACGGTCTTCAGAGCCTATAAGTTGCGAAAGGTATTTATCGTTTGTAAGTTTGAAATCTTTATAATCGTTATATACGACGTAGTCCGGATAAGTATAATCTCCGTCCGCTGCGTATGTAAATATATCTATTGTAGCGACGTAACGGCTGGAGCTGAGCGATTCTTTCAACTCGTCTGTGAGAATGTCGTAAATAACGTAGTATTTTTTCGTGCCATTCGTGTCAATTTGAATTGCAACGTTTTCGTAAGCGTCGAGAGCGGCCGTAAGTTCAACGTATGTTCCGACTATCTTTTCTTCATACTCCTGTTTACCGCTATTTGCTTCAACTTCAGAAACGATCGATACGCTGTTTACAGCCTTGCTGTAACGGAGAGTATGCTTAGCAGCATTAAATGTTTCATATTCGAAAGTGCCGTCGGCATTTACCGTCTTTCCGTAATATCCGTTTATATCTTCAACGTAAAGGTCGTCTGCGTGAGCCACGAGATAACTGAACAAATAGTAATCGGAAACTTTCTGATAACGAGTGCTTAAAGCGAACTGCTCTTTCTTTTCAGCCGTAAGGTTGTCGTAAAGAATGAAACTTCCGATTGCACCGTACATAGCCTGTTTTGCTTCCGACAATGCGTCGTAAGCCTCTTTAGTAATGGTCGTTCTGCTTCCGTCTGCATTAAGAGATGCAAGTTCTACGTAATAATCCACGTCGCTGTCGTCGAAGATATAGTCGCCGCTTTCATATTCTCTGAAATAGGTGATTTCGGTATATCTCTCTTCGTATGGCAAAATGAGCGAGTATTCTGCTTCTACCCACTTGTGGTCGCCGTCTGTATTATTTACGTAATATCCTTTATAGAAGAAGTACGTATAATCTGACGTTCCGTTTAAGAATACGTCTCCGCTTGCAGCAAGCATAGACACGGTTTCAAACTCGGAAACTTTAACCTTTTTGCTGCTTTCAGTGATATTTACGCACTTAACGTTTATAACGTTAGATGCGGTACGCTGAGAAATAGGAATCTCGATAGTTCCGGCTTCATCGCTGTACCAGATATAATCGTTGAGTTTGTAGAATTCATTGTTATAGCAGAAATAGAATTGGTCAACCGTAGTCAAATCGCTTTCCGTATTAGTTGCGGCGATAGACGACTCTGCAAAATATCCGTAGGAATATCTTGTAGCTGTCCAATCCGATTCCAATCCGTCGTTTCCGACGTAAATTTGTCTGAATGCCTGGTTGCTGACGATATTGAAATTCTCAGCCTTTGCATACAAACCGTTGTCATCCTGATACCAACCGTCGTTATACGTTTCGACCTCATCCAAGGCAAACTCTGTTCCGTCGATAGTAACCGACGTTACTCCGCCCTGAATATATTTTGTCAAATCGTAATATACGCCGTCTTTCTCAACGTATCTGCCGATTGTGTTCGCAGCTGTAATCGTGACGTAATCTGTATCTCCGATTCTGGCATCCTTGCCGATGATATCCAATACGACGTAGTATTTGCCGTCGTCGGCTTTAATCACCGAATAGAGATTTGCAGGAACGTCGTTTGCATAATCAACGTCTTTTTCAAGTCCCTTACCGGAAGCGGAGGTATCGAATTTATAATATCCTGTGCTGTAACGTTTTGAAGTTTGTTTTAATATCTCTTCACTCCAATCGAGCTTTTCGTAATACAAACCGCCGGAAACTTCAAACTCACCGTTTTCGTTTTCATAATAAACGTTCAAGTTAATATTGTGACGTTCATAATATTTAAACTCGCTTGCAAGATAGATGAGATTCTTATTGCCGTTTACGATATAATATCCCGTACCCGACTCGCCATTCTCACCGCATTCTGCAATGGCGATAATTTCAACGTATTTATTGCCGTTCTTGTCATAGGCGTATTTACCTGCATCGCTTTTTTCTTCATAACTGCGGCTGAATCTTGTATCTTCGCACAGTTTTGAGAAATCAATCGTTTCATAACTGAACTTGCCCTTCTCGAGGCTGAGCGACATATTCAAAACGTCGAATATATCACCGATGTCGCCAAGCGAAGGCATAATCATCGAAAGGATAACCGCAAAGAAGCTCTTTGTAAGAACAAGCTGAATTGCAGGGTCTGACATGATAAGTTCGAGTACCGCCTGATTTGCAGCGTCTATGCTGTCCGCACTCGTCACTGCTTCGCCGATATCTTCAACCTTATCGGCAACCATGTTAACGCCTTTGATAGCGTTTTCTATTACGCTGACTATGTTAGGAATATAAGCAGCAGGTGCGCCAGGGAAAAGCTCTCTTCCGTCGAGATACAAAGTATCTTGTGCAAGATAGAGTCCGCCCTTAACTATTACGTTGCCGTCTGAGTCGTATTTATAGTTGCCGTACGTGTCGAGTTCCAAAAGTTCGAGAGCAATTTCAAGAGAACGAAGTTCGCTATTCTTAAGGAAATCCAACAACGAATATTGCTTTTTGTAAATACCGTTTTCAGAATCTTCTTCATAGGTCGTTTCAATAACGTTTCCTTCCTCGTCGACATTTTCGACAAGAGAATATTTAGTTCCGCTGAATTTATATCCGACGTTTTCTTCTCTTGCTTCCCAATCGGAAATCAGTTCGTATCCGTTTGACGTGAAATAGTCAAGGAACAAATCGCCGAGGTTGAAGTTTGCGCCGATTCTTACACCGACCGCACTATAGAATTGTTGGTCGGACATAAGTGTAACAATCATATCGCCGAAATAGCTTGCCAACATATCCGATGAGTTGACAAATTGCGACAAGTCGTACGTTGCACTTCCATCCGAGCTTATATATAACTTTCCGTCAACCGACAAGTTATAAGTTTGCGTTTCAAATTTTGTCAAGTCTGCAAAATCGTTATGAGTAACCCCTACGCCGAGTATAGACGTAGTGGCTCCGACGTCGATAGTAAATGCAGCCGCAAGCGAAAGTTTAAGTTTTAAGCCGTCAACAGTCTGCATGCCGACCGAAAGCGAAGGCTTTCCGTCAAATTCTTCGTCAGCAAGTTTAAGGAAAATTCCGCTGCAACTTTCGTCGAGATTAAATCTGCTGAGATTTACCGAGTTGTCGCTGAACAATGCAACGACAGCCTGAAGCATATCCGAATTGAACATAATGTCGAACGAATCGAAAGTTTTAAGCGTAGCACCGGTTCTGAGTTTTGCTTTGACGACAACCGTCTTAACGATTGCGTTCAAAACAGCGGCAACGAGTTTTGTTCCGGAAAGGGTTTCCTCTTCGTCGTCTGTTGTAGAAGCCTCGCTGTCATCGCCGCTGAAAAGGTCAAATACTTTATCTGCACTGATTTTTGCTCTAGGTCCGTCAATACCTTTAAGGTCGAGAAGAACGTAATTATCAACGAGATAAATTCCGACCGATTTTCCTGCAAT
The DNA here is from genome assembly GCA_051883555.1 of Christensenellales bacterium. Classification (GTDB taxonomy): domain Bacteria; phylum Bacillota; class Clostridia; order Christensenellales; family CAG-917; genus CAG-917. The sequence goes on from JBJETY010000081.1 coordinate 5,491, forward strand.
AGCCTGACGGCTGTGATCCATAGCGCAAAGTTCGATACCGAATTCACAAGCAGCAAGAAGTTGAGCAAGAGAGAAATCGCCTATGAAATCGCTAAGTTCCATATTGCCGTTTATAACTTTATATATGCCCAATTTTTCAAGGTCGATATTTCCTTTTAAGGTAAGTATAAGCGTTGAATCGATCGCATCGTCGACGTAGAACTTAAATGCAATAGTTTTAAGCAAGTCTTTAAGCGTTACTTTGCTGTCATCGCTACCGAACGAAAGTCCCTTTATAAGGTCGTTGATAATATCGAGATTGAGCGTTGCGTCGAGAATTTCCTGGAATTCACGAGCAACTCTCTGATAAGTGCCGTTTTCATCCTGTACAAAATGTATTCCGTCGGCAGACAATGAATATCTGTCCGATTTAGGAACGCTGCCCGACGCAATTTGCGATTGAGTCATTTCTACGAACGTCGCGTCAAGCGCATAGTTGAAATAGAAATCGAAGGCAAACGAAATACAAGGATTTTCATCGAAATTATTAAGCGTTGAATTTCCGTTTTTATCTATGCTGGATTTCAATCTGCTTACGGCGTCGCTGAGTTTTTCACCTATGCTCTGCAATTTTTCAAAGCCGTCAAGCATATTGATAGGAAGCGTATTCGCTGTCGTGACAGGCTCTTCAGCATTTGCCGTAATCTTAATGCGATATGCTCCCCACGGGTCGCTTCCCGAAGCCTTTACAGGGTCACTCGATATAAGCGTTAAATTGCCCGAGCCGTCGTCTTTGTATACGTTGTTCTTTGTAAGCTGATAATACGAATCATTGACTTTGACGTAATATCCCAAGAAATTATCGACTTCGTTAAGTTTAATTTCCGAATAACGGTCTTTTGCCGCACCGACGGCAATATATGGTCTTGTGATTGAAATGCTTGCAGCAATAATCTTCGAATCAATTCCTATGCGAATTTCAGGTATAGACGTGTCAAGAGAAAGTTCGGCGGTAAGACCAAGATCTACGCGGTTTCCGTTATCGTCAACCATTTTGTCAAGTATAGTGTCGATATCGACCTGCTCTTCTTCCGGTTTTCCGTTGTTGATAACGAAATTGAGAATAGCAAATATAAGGTTTTGTCCAAGCGTTAAAGATATTTCCTTGCTGGCAATACCTACAACAAATTCCAAAGCCTTTTTGGCTGCGTCGCCTTCTTCGGCACTTTCCGTCGTTTCGGCTTCACCGTCTTGCGTAACGCTTGTCGTAAGGTCTTTAACGAGATCGACGATTACTTTGCTGACCAATTCTCCTACGTTGATATTTTCCATAACGAAATTATCTTCGCTAAGACTTCCGAGTTCTACGTAAAGACTGGTGCCTAAGATATATACGCCGAATAATACTTTGCCGTTCGTATTGTCACGAAGTACAAGATACAACTGAGTATCGTCCGTGCTTTCTGTGTTGATGCTTGCTTCGATTTCAAGCGACATATCGAGATATATGTCTTCCTGAATATCGAGTCCGAAATCGAGAACAAGATCGGAAATAAGAGCTTTAATATAATTATCTATTTCAATAACTCCGTTTTCTTCCTCTTTCGAATTTTTGAGTTGTCCCTGAATGTCGATTGAGAAGCTGAGACTGAATTGCGACAAATCTAAAAGTGCAATATAATCGCTCTTGTTTATCTCTTGACCGATAGATTGTCTGTTAAACGAAATAGTAGGTTTTTCGATAGACAGCGCAACCTGCAACGGGTCAATGCCTAACGATATTTCCAAATCTTCCGCCGCTGTATTAATTTCGATATACGAACGTTCGGAATTAAGCTCAACCATAGGTTTAAGCGTTTTCGTTCCGTCCTCGTTTTCCATATAAAGCGAAGGAATAAATTGTGCCAACAAAACGGCAATGAATTTTGTCGAGAAATTGATAAGAAGTGCATCCTGATTAAGAGTAATTGCACTAATTCCCGTGCTAAGAATCATTGCAATAAGGTTAAGCGAGGAGTTATCGGAACTTGTATCGCTTGTTTCCTCACCGCTGGTTACGGCTTCGTCGGTTACCTCATAACATCTTACAAACGCCACTTTAGAAACCGAATCGTAAGTAGCGGTAACGGTAACGCAGCCTGCTTTATGTGCGGTAACGAGAATAGCGCCTGCCGGAGTAACGGTTGCCGTTGCGATGCTGTCATCCGACGAAACTACTGTTACCTTACCCGTAGGATTCTCAAACGGAACCCAAGGTGTTGCCAGCGTATCACCCTTCTTAATTTCTCTGGTTACGAAATCAACGACGGTAATCTTAATCTTCTTGCTTTCAGAGCCGCCGTCTTTATTAGTATAGGAAATCGTCAAAGCAACTTCGCCTTTTGCTTTGCCGATGACTTTAACCGTTCCACCGACAACTTCGGCAACTGCAACGGTTTCATTTCCGCTTTCAACTTTAAGGTCGGTAAAATTGCCGAGTTCGTCGACTTTTGCGTCGGCAAGTAAGTCGGACGGAATTTCGGTTCCTTCTTCACCGATTTTTACACCCATTTCATAATCGTATTTGGTTTCAAAAAGTCCGAGCAATTTGCCGAGGTCGAAACCGTCAAGCATAATGTGAGTGTTCTGCATTATGCCCATTTCAACGTCAAGGTAAAGCGTGCTATACGGTTGACCGTAGTTATTCTCTCCGGCATATACGAGATAAATAGCAAACGCCTTTTTGCTTCCCGTAGCATTTACTTTACCGTCCCAAATTTCAATAGCAATATCCGAATGCGAAAGTATGTAGTCAAAATTCAACAAGCTATTCAAATTGAACGTCTTTTCCTTAACGTTTATTCCCGACAAATCAAGTCTTAAGAGTGCCGAAATCTTAAAGCCGAGCGTAGAGCTGACCTGTGCAGGAATTTCGAACGTAGCCAAAAGTTGATAGAGCAAACTCTCAAGAGCAGGAGAATCGGTCGTATAAAGACTCTTTATCCATTCGCCTATGTTCCAATTGTTTTCTCCGCCCTCAGAATCGCTTTGATATGCATAAGGAATGAGCGAGCCTTCCAATTCGAGATATAAGCCCTCAAGATTTATCGTTCCGTCATCATTGAACAAAGCGACATTCTGATAACCGGCACCGATAGACTTTTCAAGGTTCTCAATATCCTTCTGCGAAAATTCGATTGACGGTGCATTAACGTTAAGCGAGAGAGAAATCATATCCTCGTTTTTCTCGTTCTTGATTGCAAGACTTCCTTTAAGTTCGCTTTCGTAACGAGTTACGACGTCGTCTACAATTTCCTCAGTATCTTTATATCTGAGTTCGATTCCGGCAGAAATACCTGCAAAACCGACGCCGAGTTTGTTAAGTACGAGCTGCGTCAAACCGTCTGCAACTTCGACAAGGAATCTGGTGTCGGACATTGCGACCGAAAGAAGCAATGCTATATCGTAATTTTTAATTTCACCGTTTTCATCAGTATACTTCGTATCGAAGCCCATAATAGCCGTGGTAGAAGCTTCAGAATTTACAGGCGACAACGATTGAAGCCAATCGTTACCGATTATGACTTGCATGAGAAGCTCGAAGATATTAACTTCAAGAGCTATTTTTTCAAGACCGAGATACTCTATGTCGACGTACAATTTTCCGCCGATATAGTACAAACCTATAACCGTTTTGGAAGTCAAACCGCCGTCATCCGTTCTCGAAAGATTTAATTTAAATTGAGTCTTATTGTTCGCGAACATCGAGCCCGTTTCAACCATCGTGTTATATGTAGCTTCGTCTTTAAGGAATTGAATAAGCGGACTGAAATCGACAGACAACTGTAAATCGAATTTATAATCTATATTTACGGCTTCTTCGACTACAAGAGAACTGATCTGGTTGTCTATAACGATGCCCAAAGCGCTGAGAAGTCCGGCGATACCTTCATCGAGGTCTACCTGACCCGCTTTAACGTTAAGGTCGAGATCGCCGTCAATTCCTACGTAGAAATACGGAGACTCCATAAAATCGTTATATCCGCTTTCGCAATATAAGCCTTCGCTATCGACAACGTAACCGATGAGTTTACCGCTTTCCGTCGTTTTCTTCGAATATCTCGTTCCTCTGAAAGTTGCCTTTTCACTGTCGGTAAGCAAACGATAATCCGGAGCTTCCATCTCGGTTACGGCAGCGCTTACGGTGAAATCTTTTACCGTAAAGTTCATATCCATACGGTTACCGCTTGACAAATAGAGGTTGACTTTGAGTTTGTTAAGATTGAGTCCGTCGCCAAAGCTGAGACGCAAACCGCCAACCATGGTTTCGGCATTGCCGACTATAAGTTTATCGTCGAGGTCAAGGACTTCGAGAAGATTGGAAATAAGACTTCCTGCAAGATATATTTCGAGATAGTCTGCGCCGATGTCGCCGCCTGCAATGATAGCGGCTACGATAGCTGCCATATCGATTTCAGAGGCCTTGGCTTCCTCACCGGTAGTCGTTGCCTCGTCGCCACTCTTAAGGAAATCGCTTATGTCAACTTTGACCTTTGCGATATTAAAATATGTTAAATCTAAATATATTACTTTATTTATATAATATAACTCAGCATAAGTTTCGCCCAGTGTAACGTTAGAAATTGCAATGTGCAAATCGCTTGCAAGGAAATCGGAAAGATTGAGATTTCCTTCGATAAGGAAAGCAAACTTATCCTGCGTCGTGTTGTCGAGCTTCATAACGAGTTGCAACAACATCGTGCTGACCGAATCGACGTCACGGTATTGAATATCGGTGAAATCGCCGCTTGCCGTGTAAAGGTCGAATTCGCCCTTAAGCGATATATAAATTTCTTCAAGTTTGAAATTGCCGTCGTCGTCCCTTGCAAGGTCGAGATATGACGATTGTTTTGCCTTAACGCTTTCGAGAACGTCGCTCAACTCTTTGTTTCCGCGCATTGTCGTAAGGCTGCCGTACGTAATATCGGCGCTAACCCTTACGCTGCAATTGTCAAACGGACTTGCAAGAGATACGCGCAATACCAAAGAAGCTTCGTCCGGGTTGTTTCTCTCAAGTGCGATAGATGCGCTATCTATCGGCAATTCGGCTTTAGGGTCGAACATTTTAACGATTTTGTTTATAACGCTGTTCGATAAAGACAAGCTGAAACGCTTAAGGTTAAGCAAACCTTGGTCACCCATAACGATTTCGACGTTCGAAATAACCTCAGCGATAATCGCCGTAAGATTCGACGTATCGATAGCCGCCGAGCTTGCCTCGTTCGTCAACGTATACGCAGAAAGTACCGTGGTTGCGGATTTACCTGCGCTTGCAAGAGCCGCTTTGTCGATTTTGTATTCGCCGTTAGCACCGTATGCGTCTTTAACGCTGCCGGTAAGAATCATATCCTTAACCATATCGTACATTGCCGCTTTATCCATTGTCACACCGTCGGTAAATACGTAATCGGTATATTCCGAAACGATATAAGCAACGCTGTCCGCAATGGAACCTACCGAGGTTTGCGTTGCTTCACCGCCGAGCATTCCCATGATAGCGTCGTCGATTGTTTCGATAAGGTTGAATTTGTCAAGTTTATAACGGCTTCCCGTGCCGAGAATACCTTCAAGGTCAAGATATAAAGTCTCGTCTTGTCCGATATAGTAAAGTCCGAGACGTTTCGACTCCGCAACACCGCCCGTTATTTCAAACACGAGATTCGTTTTGGCATTGTCCTTAAAATTGAGTTGTCCTCGAATGGAAAGCGAAAGTTTATAAATCGATCCTTCGAAATTTATGTTTTTGTCTGCGATAAGGTCTTGTATTTGTTTAGACAAGATACCGGTGAGCAAAGAACCGAGAGAGTCCATAACTCCGCCTATGCTTATCGTGTTATTCTGTGTAGAAACCGACACGTCTGCGTCGATGCTGACCGTCGTAAACGAGAAATCTTTCGTTTCTGCTTCTTTTATATAATCAGGGAGAGAAATTCTTTGTATGCTTTCGATTTCGGCTGTTGTAAAACCGACCTCGATGTCTACTTCACGCGGGGAATGAGTAACGTCGTAATCTATTCCGGCTTTCAAATCGATACCGGACATTTCCGAATTCTTAAAATACGCCGTGAGCGTTGCGCTGAGATTCGGGATAAGAGCGTTGAGATTCGTAAGGTCGAGTCCGAACGTTTGCTTGATTACCAAAAGAACGTCCTGGTAGCCTGCAAGCATATTCTGAACAAGTCCGAGTGCAACGCCTATGATGTTTCCGAAAGAAAGTTCGACGTCGACTCTTTCTTCACCGTTTCCGAGGTCCGTCAACGTTGACTTTCCGAACAGAAGCGAAGTTATGACCGATTCGATTTTACCGAGCGCAGGAATTTCGGTTTGAAGCAAACCGTCTATCGTGCCGATAATATCGAGGTCTTTCGTGAGCGACTTGACTATCGTTGCCAACTTCGCCAAATCGATATCGTCCGCTTTTAAAACGTGAGAACCACCCGAGATTGCCGTCATATCGACGTAAAGCAATTCATCGAGATAGTAAAGTCCCAATATCGGTTTTTCTCCGTCCTCCCCTTCGGATTTTTTCGTGCCGAGCTCCAAAAGGAATTTCGAGTGCTGATTGTCGTATACGTCAATCGTACCGGCAAGCGTCACGTAATATTTCGAACCGACGCCGTCACGTAAGAACGTGAAATAAATCGTCGTATCGAAATTCAGATACGTTGCGTCCACACTCTCCTTTGCCATTTCGGATAGGCCGTTATAAATTTTTCTCCAAGCATAAGCCTTGGTGATTTCGCTCGAAGAAGCATTGACCTCGTCTCCGTAGAGGTCGCTGATCTTCGTCGGTTCTTCGTTACACGCCGTTAAAATAGCCCCGACTATTGCGGCGAGTAGAATAACCGTCAGAATCAAAACGAGTTTCCTTTTCATACTCTTTTTCTCCCTTGCGTAACTTCACGCTGATTGTGTGCCTATACGCGTACGCACGTGCGTACGCGTGCGCGTGCACACGTATAGTTATATACATTAATTATTTTAATGTGAAAACGGCTAATCTGTCAATACAAATCTAATATTTCTTTTGGCAGTTTCTGTATTTTTAGCGTTTTTTTACCCCTTTTTCGCCCCGAAACAGGCTCTCCGTTAACTTGTCAATTAACTTGTAAATCAATTACCGTCAAACGCGGCAAAGAGCAACCAAATTCGCACAAATAACGAGCTTCGGAATTTTTACCCGCCAAACACGCTTTTTCGTCTCGTTTAACTCCGCTGTTTCAGCACGTTTGAAAGCGGTTTTTCCATATTCCAACCCGTATTTCACACAAAAATTTAACCACGTTTCAAGCTGATTTTTTTGACTTTTTTCATAAATTGCCGTTGAATTTTAACCGAATTTCGCTAACCGAAAACCTTGCTTTTTTCGACGCTGAAACGTGCCGTAAAACCGCTACTTTTCGGCTGTTTTTCGGCAAAAAAAACATCCTAAAAGGGCTGAAACAGCCAAAAAAAACCTTGTCGGAAGCTTTCGTTTTTTGCTGTTTTTTTTGCTGATTTTAACGCTTTTTTATCTTCTTTTACCGAACGGAATTTACGCAATTTTTTCGTCGGAAAACGCCCTTTTTCACCACCTTTTTTCTATTATTTTCCCCAAAAAATCGCGGTGAAAAATCGCACTTTTTAATAAATTTTCACGACTAAAAATTGTAAAAATTTTTGTCGTTTTTTACTTGTTTTTATCAAAATTTTCACACCGTTTTTTAGCTGAAAATTTTGCCGTTTTCACCGATTTTTTTCTTTCATTTTTCCTCGGATAATCGCCTTAAAAATCGACCTTTTAACCACCCGTTTAATAATAATTCTTCCCGAAAATTGTAAAAATTTTTGTCGTTTTTTACTTGTTTTTATCAAAATTTTATGTCGTTTTAACTTGTTTTATCAATAATTTTTACGATTTTTTTACGATTTTTTTAAGCCGTTTTTATCCGGAATTTTACGTAATTTAATAATCAAAACAAAAATCGACTGCAAATTTTAAGCAGATTTTCTTATAATTTAACGATTAATTTAACGATTTTTCAGCAAATTATCATCGCAATTTTGCAGCTTTTTAGCGCATATCAATACGATTTTTTTTCGTCAGAATTTTTACACTTTTTTGTCTTATTTTTACCACGTATTTTATATCTTTAAAAATATTTTTTTGTAAATTTTTCGATTTTTTTATCCGTTTTTTTTAAACAATTTTCAATCTTTTTCGTCCGTTTTCAACTGTAATTTTAATTTTTCCTTTCTTCTTCCAAAAATTTTTAAGACATTTTCAGATAAAATTCCGCTTGTTTTATATCGGCTTTTATTGCCTTTTTATTTTTTGCCGTAAATTCAACCGCATTTTTAAACGCATTTCATAAAACCACGTAAAAAAACGTCGCTACTGCGACGTTCGTTTTACTGTTTTCCGTTAGGTCACCCGCTACGTTTTTTAGCAAACTTTTTAAAATTTTTAAAACAATCGTTTTCGTTTTTTTCGGCTTTATCTATAAGCCGTTCGTTGAATACCGAAATTACTATAAAACCACGATTTTCAGAGGGATTTTATTCTGAAATTTATCCGCAGTCAAGACAACCTTGCAATACTCAAATTGCACTACGCCTTAATTGCAATCAACCGTATCTGAAAATATCCTCCAAAACTTTACTTTTAAAATCTTCGAGTTTTTTAATCAGAAAGTTTTTAAATTCAGTTTCGTCGCAATATAAATATTCCGTCAAATCCAAAGCCCAATTGAAAGAATTAACGGTATTCCGTTCATGACTTCCGCTAAAAGTCGCGTTTGCGTATCTTCTGCCTTTTGCACCGACGTTATAAGCCTTCGTCGCATTCTGACTGGTAAATTTACTCAGAACGGCGTCTGAAATTTCGTCCGTGCCGTCGGTTGACAAAATTACTTTTTCTTTTCCCTCGAACCAATCCAGACCTCTCCATACTTCGCAAGCATACAATTTATTCGGCTTGAATTCCGCTTTTTTTAACGAATTGAACGCTCTCCAAAACGCCCCTATATGCGTAGGGTGGCTGTCAAAAGGATTATGTACGTATACGTTTTCAGGCTTTAGCACGTCGATAATTTCAGCAATCTTTTCTTCGATTTCACCGCCGCCCTTTCGCACCTGTTCAGATGAATATCCGAGCATATAATGACAAAGATATCCGCCTGCTTTTGCCGCTTCCGCCTGTTCCTTTTCTCTTAGCGCTATCAACTCCTGCGATGTAAGGTTTTCTATGCCTTCCCCTCTGCAACAGCCGGCTCCGTCCGATAAAACGATAAGGGCAAACCCTTTATTTGCTATTGCGCTCATTGCAAATATTTCGGCGTCGTCAGGGTGCGCTCCGATTGCAAGACTTTTAACCTTTTCCATAGTTTATTCCTTTCTTCGCCTATTCGGCTTTTTTGTATAGCTAATTTTTATATCGGCTTATTTAATATGGCTATTTTTAATATTCGTTGCATATTTTATCGTTGCGTATTTGCCGCACTTTCGTATCGTAAGTTTTGTCCGTACGTCGTCCGACAAACTTATGCAAAAATTTTGCTCCGCGCGTTATCGGTCGGATTTTGCCTTTAACATATTTACAAGCGATTTAACCGAAGTCTTATCGAGCGTTTTCGCTCCGAACTTTATAGCGTCTATAACTTTACTTGCGTTCGTCGTTTCGATTACGGAACTTCCTTTAACGCCGTAAAAATCAAGCACTTTTCCGCACTCTTTAACTCGCGCGACAAATTCTTTCCAACCGTCTTTATCGACTTTTGCGTTCCATGCCCGCTCTGACACGGCAAACAATCTCGGAAACATCCTTTCAAAAGCAATCTTTTCCGTCGTCACGTACTCCGTCCAAAGCGGCGACTCTATGCCGATTACGTTTCTTACCGCTCCGACTGTCAAACCGTCAAGATACGGATTGAATTGATATATCGATTTTAACGAGTGCATTCCGTCGGGATAATCCAGATAATAAGGATTACACTTCGAAACAATCAGTTGACCGCCTGCGTCCGCATAAGCCAATGCCGCCTTGCCGTCCTTTCCGCCCGTCCAATATTGACAAACAACCGATTTAAGACTGCCGCCGCCGACAGCTTCGTTCCAGACCACGGCTTTTCTGCCTTTTTTCTCTATATGGCGGCATACGCAATTTAAAAAGAAACTCTGCAATTTTCTATACGTCTTTATTCCGTAAGATTGCATCATTCTTTTGCAGTCGGGGCATTTTTCCCATTCGTCTTTTACCGCTTCGTCTCCGCCCACGTGAATATACGGCGAATCGAACACTTCCGTTATTTCGTCTAAAAGAGCGTATAAAAAGTCGTAAACTTTGTATTTTCCGGCACATAGAATATCCGAACTTATGCCGAAATATTCTCTCACTTTCCTTTCTTTTCCGCTACAACTCAACTCGGGATAGGCGGCAAGAATAGCGCACGTATGCGCAGGCATATCTATTTCGGGTATGACGGTTATACGTCGCTTCTTACAATAATCGACAAATTCTTTAAGCTCCGCTTTGGTATAAAAGCCTTCAACCTTTTTGCCGTCACCTTTCGTGCCCTGTCTTACGCTTCCGATTTTAGTTAACATCGGAAACTTTTCAGAACCGAACCTGAATCCCTGGTCGTCGCTAAGATGCAGATGAAACACGTTAAACTTTAAAAGCGCCAACAGGTCTGCGACCTTATATAAAAAGCTTACGTCGAAAAAATGTCGGGAAACGTCCAACATAAAACCTCTATGAGAAAAATCAGCCCAATCCCTTATCTTGCAATAAGGAATCTTCGACGTCTCTCCGTCAAATCCGAGCAATATCAGCTGTTTAAGAGTAACGGCGGCATAAAACACCCCCTTGCCGCGCCCGACAACCGTTATATCGCTCCCGACGGTTATTTCATATCCGCTATCGTTTTCGCAAGAATTTTTATCGCTAAGAGAAAAATTTTCATCGATAATAAACTTTACCCGACCTGCGCCGTCGCCCTTAAAAGGCACGTCCGAAAAAAGGAACCCGTATTCTTTTGCGTTTTCTCCGAAACTAGTACGTCTTCCGAAAACAAACTGTCCTTCATATATTTCAACGCTTTTAGGCTGCGGAATTATTCCTATACGGTTTTCTGTTTCATACATCTTCTTCTGCTCCGCTTTTGTCCGACCGCTTAACGTTCTCCGTTTTCGGCTAAACAAAATTAAAATTTAAATACGCATTAACGCATAAGGCTAACGCATATCGATAATCGTCACTGCCGCTTCGCTTTTCGACAAACCGGACTATTAGCTGCCTATAAAATCGGCTATCGCCTATGCCAAATTGCCGTAGCTTATTTACAAGTAGTTATTTATAATATAATCATTCTATACTCAGTCGCATTCGATGTCAACCTCCGATTGCACGTCGACGTTCAGTATAAAATTTGCTTTAAAGTCTGAGGCGGTATAAATTTGCCTTATAATCGAAACTCACAATCGTCAATTAATACATATCGGGCGTTCCGTAGCTAAAGTTGACAACATTTATATTCGGTGTTATTATCAAGCTATGAAAGGCGGATGTATTTTAGGATTTGTAGCAAGTAAAGTTTTCTCCGTTATATGGAGTGTTTTAGAGCTTGTTATTTCTATTATCGCCAAAATTGCAATATATTTCGGCCTTTATCTGCCAATCGTAAACCTCATTTTAGGCGGCATATTATATCTGGTATTCGATTTCAATCCTTTCGGCGGCGGAATAGACGGAAATCTGTACGTTTTCGGCTTAAGTTTAAGTCTGGTAGGTTCGGTTATTATTACAATAAGAAATCTAATAATAAAGCCGATACAAAAATATTTTATCGACGGCAAGGTCATCGAATACACCGAAAAAATAAGACGCGGTGCGCCCGAAGCGCCTAAAATTTATAAAAGCCGCGTAAATCCCGGAATTACGGTATATGAATATGAAAACCGCTACGATTTATATGAAGAAACAGACGGCGGTCTCGAAAAGGTATCGACGCAATATAAAAGCGGCAAAGGAAAGCGTTGAAAAAGGAAATAAATTTTTTGGAAGGAACGGATTATTCAATCAGACCGGACACTTCCGCCATTAACGACAATAACGGCCAAAACAAAGAAATATACGGCACCGGCAACAAGTTTCTCGATTCTAAAAAACGCATCTGGGAACTTGATTTTTTGCGTGGAATTTGCATCATTCTTATGATTTTCGACCACTTGTTCTTTTTCGGTTGTCACGTTTTCGGCTACGCTCTGTGCGAAACGCCTTCAGGGCAAGCGTTTGTGGATTTTTGTTATTTTTACCTTTACGACAGTCCGAGAGATTATATTCACGTAATAGTCCTGTTCTTTTTCTTTTCTTTATGCGGAATTTCCTGTTCCCTTTCGCGTTCGAATTTAAAACGGGGACTGATACTCTCGCTTGTCGCAACTGTCTATTCTCTGCTCAGTTACCTTATCTCACTTTTTGCAGGCTCCGAAGCAATTACAAATTACGGCGTTCTTAACTTCCTTGCGACCTGCATAATGATATATGCGCTCGCAGAACTTGCCCTGAAACGTGTCCCTTACGGCAAATACGTTCTTTTAGGTCTGTGCTCTCTTTCCGCCATAATCGTTTTAGCGCTGTTTTATTATTATACGCCTCCAAGCGATTTGCCGTACGCGTTCTCTTTTCTATTCCCGACAAAGTATTTTGACGGCTTGCATTTTATCGATTTCAAATGTCATTCTGCTTTTGCGCAAACGGAAGTATCTCCTGCAGATTTCTTCCCGTTTATACCGTACGCCGCTTTTTTCTTCATAGGCAACGTTATGGGATTTACTATTTATCACGACAAGAAATCGCTTTTACCGAAGCTCGACGGCAACTGGAATATCGCCGTGAATTTTTTAGGCAGACACACCTTAATAGTTTACGTAATTCACATAGTAGTTATCGCTCTGCTTTTAGAGGCGATATGCTTTTTCAGCACGGGATACGGGGTTTTGTTTTAACTTCCGCATTCCGTTTAAACGCAATCTAAAACCAACTTTGTTTAAACTCAATCTTAAACCAACTCTTTAACCGTTTTAATTCTAAACGTTGGTTTTAATTTTTTCTTTTACATTTATTTACAATAAATAGATTTCGTGTTAAATTATAAACGAGGTAAGATATGAAATACGTACTTGTTTTATGCGACGGCATGGCAGATTTTAAAGTTGACAAACTCGGCGGAAAAACGCCGCTCGAAGCGGCATATACGCCGAATATAGACGCATTGGCTAAAACGTCATTGCAAGGCAGAGTAGACACTGTCCCACAAGGTATGATTCCGGGCTCCGACGTGGCTAACCTTTCCGCTTTGGGTTACGACGCTAAAGCCTGCTACACGGGAAGAAGTCCTCTCGAAGCGTTATCGCTCGGAATCGATATGAAAGACGGCGACGTTGCGTTGCGTTGCAATCTTGTCACTCTGTCCGACGAAGAACCGTACGAAGCAAAAACTATGGTTGACTATTCCGCAGGTGAAATTTCTTCGGCAGAAGCGGCTGAGCTTATAAAAGCCGTACAAGAAAAGCTGGGAAACGACCTGCTGAAATTCTATTCCGGCGTAAGTTATCGTCACTGCCTTATATTAAAGAACGGTAAAACCGACTCCGCCCTCACTCCGCCTCACGATATATCAGGCAAACCTATAAAAGATTATCTTCCTAAAGGCGACAACAGCGAACTTTATTTGTCGTTAATGAAAGAGTCTCAACAAATATTAATCAATCACCCCGTCAATCTCAAACGCATGGCGGCAGGCAAAAATACGGCTAACAGCATCTGGCTTTGGGGACAAGGCACTCGTCCTAAGCTGGAAAATTTCGAAAGCCGCTACGGATTAAAAGGCGCAATGATTTCAGCCGTCGACCTTCTTAAAGGCATTGCCATAGGAAGCGGCATGAAAAGCATCGACGTCGAAGGCGCAACCGGTACGATAGATACGAATTTCGACGGCAAAGCACAAGCCGCAATAAAGGCATTAAACAGCGGAAACGATTTTTGTTTTGTACATCTCGAAGCACCTGACGAATGCGGTCACCAGGGCGACATAGAAGGCAAGAAACGTTCAATCGAATTGATTGACGAAAAAATCGTCGGAACCCTGCTGAAGGCGCTTAAGGGCTCGGATTTCGCGATGCTCGTTATGCCCGACCATTTTACTCCGCTTAAAACAAGGACTCACGACGGAACGCCCGTACCGTTTATGATGTATTCGTCGAAAGAGAAACTTGGCGAACACGACTTATTCAACGAGGATTCCGCATCGGACGGAAATTTGTATACGCCGCAATCTCTTATCAAAAAATTCTTTTCTTTAAAATAAGAGACGATAAATAAAAATTAAAATACAAATATAAATATAAATATATAAATCTAAATTTAAATTTATATATAAAATATCTAAAATATCGAATCTTAGTTTAAGTAAAATCGAGTCTTTGTTTAAGCAAGAACGCAAATTAAATTAAACGAAGTTATAAACGGCTTCGAACGCAGCTGTAATCGGCAATCTATACGCTCGCAATACGATGCGGTAAAAAGCTACTGAATTTAATAAAATATTAGGGCTTGCAAAAGTCCTTAAAGCGTTATATATTAAACTAAACAAATTAAGTCGCATGCGCCGTTAAATTTTTCGGCAAAAAAACGCGACGTCAATTCACATTCGGACTTTGCTCCGACTCTGCAAATAACACGTCACAGGAGGGAAATATGAAAAACGACAGAGTTATTTTCGAATTAAGCAACAAATATAGCAAAGGCGACTTGAATGCGGGAATCGACCTTTTAAAATGCTTTGCATACGACGCCTTTATATGCGATTACAGAAACGGCTTTACTTATGAAGCGTTGTCGTATAAAAGTCTCGGCCTCAAAAAAGGCGCCACACTTTACGGAGACCTTACGAAATCGTTTAAAATTCTGGACAAGGATAAACAAAAAAATTACGAAAGCGAAGTTAAAGGAATCGATAAACATATAAAGCAAAGCGAAAAAACCAACGACGCAAATTTGAAGAAACTTCATAAAGAAGGCAGAATCCCAATGGACAAAACCGTCGTGGAAAAACAGTCGGAAATTGAAAATCAAATTTTGGCTAAATACGGTTTCGATTATTCATCCATGAGTTCTACGCAGCTGAACACAACGGAAGAAGTTTATTGATAAAATTTAAAAGCGCATAAATTCTTTGAACGGCAAAGCAAACTTTAATTTTGCTTTCTGCTATTCTGTTTTAAGTCTGTTTGGTTCTGCGTACGTTCAAATTTTTATAGCTATTATCCGTTGAAATTATTAAAAATAAAACGTCTGCATAGCAGACGTTTTTATTTGCGTTTTTATATATCAGCTCTATACCTATC
>JBJETY010000082.1:0-14507 GCA_051883555.1 Christensenellales bacterium
ATCTCTTATAAAACGATACGTTCAAACTTTCAAAATAAATTTTAATAAAAATAATTTAAACGTTCTGCCGCACAATTTAACGCTCTCTGTTACAACCATTAAAGTTAACGAATATAAGAGCATTTAGACAACGGTTGAAAACATTTGACCATTACGGCGTTTAACGTTAGGGTTTACTAATTTAACAAGCATGTTTTTATATGAGACTTTTATAACCAACATATCTTGACTTTCAGATAACCTTACCTAAATTTTAGATAACCTTACCAAAGACTTTGCCCTGCTTTCAGACAACGAACAAAGCGCTCAGATACAAACCGCCTATTACAGCCAACATAGTGGGAACGGCTGTCGTTACGCCGTACTTTGCAAAATTTAAAAATCCGAATTTCACTCCGTGTTTATTGGTTATGTCTACGCACATTATGCCGGCTAACGCTCCTACGGGCGTCAGATATGCGCCGATATTCGAGCCTGCAATAGAGGCAAAAACTCCCATAATTCCCATATTGCCCGTTTTCGCCATCGAAGAGTATAGTACGCTCATAGGAATGTTATTAACCAAATTTGCAACCAACATGCCGCTTAGTCCGAAACTAAGAATATTAAGCGCTTCTCCGCCGGAAGATAGAAAATCGGAAATTATCGCCGAAATTCCGCATTTTTCCAAAGCAAGAATTATAATAAACATCGACAGCACAAAAGGCGCCAGCGTCCATGGGATACGCTTAAAAGAATTCCATAATACGGTAGGTTTGCGTTTTTTTACCGCGCAATAGAGCAATATACATAAGCACAGCGATACCGCCGCGATAAGCGTTATAAACCACATCTGCACTCCTATTAAATCCGAAAATATCAAAAGCAAAATGCATGCCGAAAGGTGCACAAGCGAAATAATCGTAAGAGGTTTATCCGAAAGCGACGGGACTTCTTCCGTTTTGGTTATCGGCTGACTGAGTTTTTTGTAAAACAATAAATACAAAACGATAAAAGCCGTTATTGCCCCTAATACGGTAGGCAGCGCCATTCCGATTATATAATTTACAAAAGTTAAGCCGTATTCCGATGCAAGATATACGTTTGTCGGATTGCCGATAATTAAAAACATGGAAAGAGTATTTGCCGCAACAAACTCCGCCATTATGTAAGGAATCGGGTCGATTTTAGCATTAAGGCAAAAACAACAGATAAAAGGCGTGAAAGTCAAAATCACGATATCGTTGGACGTAAATACGGTAAGAAAGGAAACTATCACGTATAAAAACACGAACAAACGCTTTTGGCTGTCTCCTGCCCTTAACAGCGTTTTCAGCGCTAAAAACCTGAAGAAACCCGCCTCGTCAAGAGCTATGGATATTACGGTCATCGAAAAAAACAGAATAACTATTTTTAGCGGATTAATAGTCGTCGCCGATTTCCCGAAAAACGTCCCCATATCAAAAGTCAATCCCGCCCACGCGTCCGCTATGGAAATCGCACCGCTTATAACAACGGCTATGGCGCCGATAAAAGGCGCAATCCAGAAAATATCGAATTTAAATTCCTTGCCGCTTTTCGTATTAAAAACGACGCTCGGCTTAAAAAGCACAAGCGTCACGGTAATTATACACGTTATAACCGAAATAATTATTACTGCAATCATAATAAACACTTCATTTGCAAATTTTTTTGCACGCCAATTTCAAAATCGAAATGTCAAATCAATATGATTTATCACTCAATCTTAGGTTCTTGTTTATAGGTCGGAATCATGGCGTGCAACTGTTCTTTAACTTCTACCGCCTTATTTTCTCTTGCAAGGGTAAGAAGTTTATCGAGCTCTTTTACAAAGACTTTTTCGTCAACGTCTATTTGCTGACAAATGAAAATCTTTTTGTTTGAAGTCTTTCTCATGCCTTCGCCCGATATAAGCAACTCCTCATACAATTTCTCGCCCGGTCTTAATCCCGTAAAAACGATATCGATATCCTTATAAGGCTCCAATCCGGATAATCTTATTAAATTTTCGGCAAGGTCGAGAATTTTAACCGGCTGTCCCATGTCAAGAACGAAAATCTCTCCCGTCGCTGAGAAAGTACCCGTTTGCAAAACGAGCGAAACAGCTTCGGGTATCGTCATGAAATACCTTATAATACGTCTGTCGGTAAGCGTAACAGGTCCGCCCTCCGCTATCTGCTTTTTAAACAACGGAATAACGGAACCGTTTGAACCCAATACGTTTCCGAAACGAACGGCACAGAAAACGGTATCCTTGCAAGTTTGGGCATGATATTTTACTATCATTTCGCAACAGCGTTTCGACGCGCCCATAACGTTTGTAGGATTAACCGCCTTATCGGTTGATATAAGTAAAAATCTTTTTACTTTAAATTCAGCGGCCAACTTGCAAAGGTTAAGCGTTCCGACAACGTTGTTCTTTATTGCCTGTTCAGGCACGTGTTCCATAAGCGGAACGTGCTTGTGCGCCGCTGCATGGAAAACAAGTTCAGGACGATAGATATCAAAAAGAATCTTACATTTATCGTAATCGGCAATTGAACAAATTTCCGCCACCAAATCAAGTTTAGGATATCTTCTTTTAAGCTCTTGCTGAATATCGTAAGCATTGTTTTCGTAAATTTCCATTATTATAAGCTTTTTAGGCTCAAACGACGCTATTTGTCTGCAAAGTTCGCTTCCGATAGAGCCGCCGCCCCCCGTTACCAAAACAACTTTTCCTTGAATGTAATTTTTGACTTCTTTCGAATCGAAAGTCATAGGCTCACGGCCAAGCAAATCTTCGATTTTTACGTCTCGAGGCTGAGTAGTCATATCGGCGCTTTCAACAAGCTCCTGAACTGGCGGAATAACCTTTAAAACGCATTTTGTAGAAATACAATCGTTGATTATTTCCGCCTTCTTCATAGGGTCGCAGGTTGGTATAGCAAAAATTATCTTGCGTATATAATATTTCTTTACTACTTCGGCTATTTGTTTGGTCGTTCCTACCACAGGGATATCTACAATCTGTTTACCCTGCTTTTCTTCGCTGTCGTCGACAAAACATATCGGATTGAAAATCGACGGGTCGTTTGCAAAACCTTTTGCGATTGCCGAACCTGTCCAGCCTGCGCCGATTATCAACGTATTATTTCTGGCCGAACTCTTTACGTCGAGTACGTGTTTCAGTTTGTGTTTCCTTAAATACAACTGCCAAGATGACAACTTTTCTATCGAAAGTCCCAGATATATAATTAAGAAAAGCACGACGAAATAGAACGCCATCCATTTGGAATATCCGAAAGTAGCGAACGACAACGCCATCGAAAATACGAAATCGAGAACAAGGATGAGCAGCAACACTAAAAACGGTTTTCCACTCGCATGTTCCCAAAGTATTTTGTTTAGTTTAAAAATAAATTGAAATACAAAATAAAAGAAAATAGAATATATCGGCAAAGCCAGATAATGTTCCCAACTTATAGGAGAACCCATATTATATCTGAAAAATACCAACAACAATTCGGAACAGGCAAGCAAAATAAAAAAATCAACGATATTGCTCTTTTCTCGTTTCGTAAATTTCAGCATCCGATTTTTTATCATATTATCCTCTGTAATATCTTATTGCTCTTTATTATCCTTGCGATTATACCACCTGTTTCTATAATAGTCAAGTCATTAAGCCTCAACTTATACCACTTCGACTAACTACTACTTATCCCTGTCGTTTAAATCAAAAATCAAACTAATATTAATTTTATCCGATGTATCGTAATTTTTACAATCTCGGGAAACAATCATACGGTTTTTATAGCATAATCATAACTTTTCACCGAAAGCTTGTTAAACAAGGATTACTTTGACAACTTTCAGTAATTTACAAACCTTTTATATCGGTTCTCCGTTATTAAGTTTTTAAATGGGTGCATTATTCGTTTCAACATAGCACTTTTCTATAACCGCTAATTACACGTCGGTTAAATATAGCCGTTTTATAAAAACGTTTTATACCACCTATTATTTTGGTCCCTAAGAGTCAAACATAATACTTAATTCGTACAGCCCGATAGAACATTTCTATACGATAATAAATAATATTTAGCTCTTAGTTAAATATAACGATACTATTTGCAATTTTAGTACAATTATTTTTTATATTCGCTCACATTCTCCTCTTTTGGTTTTGCCGTATCTTCTTTCAAAGCAGTTTTAGCAAGACAATCGGGACAAACCATTGTTCCTTCCGGCACAACATTACCGCAACAAATACATCTGTCTTCCATTTTTCACCTCTTATATATTGTATGGCATATTGTATTTTTTTATAACAATCTGTCAATATAGAAATTTAATTCGTCACTTCTTTCGCTCAATCACGTCAACAAAAAATGCTGAAAACAGGCATTTATTTAAGATAAAGTTTGTGAAATTTTAATTTTTATTTTACGTTTTAAATCTTATTTAAAATACGATTATAAAGGAAATCAAAATTATTAAAGTTAGCAAGCATTATTTATAAAAAAAGTTTGTATTTTATAAAATTTAAATAGCCGATAAGCGATGATAAAACGTTGTAAAAAAAGAGTGTTTCATTGCTAAATAAAACACTCTTTGTTTTTCTTAATATTTTCATACGATGCTTCGTTCAGCACTCGTTGCACCGTTATTTTTTTTCGGCATCCGATTCAGACTTTACTTCCTGCTCCATCTGTTGTTCGTCATCCGTTGTTTCCTTATTTGCTACTGTTTGTTTTGCAGCTTTTTTTTCTGCAAAACTCTTCTTGATCTTTACACCTACCGGCGTCATTATAAGCCCAAGCAATATGCCTACCACAAGAGATATTAACATGATTTTAAGCCAAGGCGTTGACGTAAACGACGAAACAGTAAATGCCTCCGAGGTGATACTAACGTTTTCTGCAAGTTCTTTTCCGGAATACTCTATTGCAAACTCGTTAAACTCTTCGATAAACGTATCCATTTCTGTAACAAAAGCAATTATTTTTGTCTCCATGTCTAAAACTTCGGCGCTTCCGGCTGCCGGTCCGGCATTTAAGTCCGTAACCCAGGATTCCAAATTAGCTTTTCGTATGGTAAGATCTTCAATTTTGCTGGCTATTGTCGTCTGCTTTTTGAACTCGTTATCGAAAGCATCCGATTTCGGTACGGTGATATTTGCTACGCTGCTACCACTTACGCTGACGCTAGGATATTGTTTGCTGTAAGCCTCAAGAAAGTCTTTAATGCTTGTCAACAAACTATTTTTTGCAGTTATCTCTTCGCTGATTTGTTTTATTTCATAATTAAGATAGTTTAAAGTTGAATCTTTATCCCTTACGACTCTTCCGCTCTTCGCATTAGAAATTATTAAATTCAGTTTCTGCATATAAGCGTTTATCTTAATTTTAATACTTGAAAGCGTATCGCCTTTTGTTGAAATAAATTGCGAATCGCTTAAAGTGTTTACGTAATCGAGCGCATAATTGAATTCGTTCGTTATTGTATTAAAAATTTCAACAAAATCGCTTGCCTTTATGTCGGATTCATTCAAAAAACCAACGGTTAACTTATCTGTGACAATGTATTTATTTTTAAAGCTAGTCAAATAACAAGACATTAAGTTATTAACTATACTTGTAGCTTCCGTTTCAGTCATACCGTCGATTTGTTTATAATCAAAAGTAATAGTAAACTCACTTGGCATATAATTCAATTCTTCACCATCACTCGTTTCTTCGGCTCCCGGTTTGACTCCCGCAATTTTTATCGCACTTCTTACGGTAGCTGCATCATACTTATTCTGTAAATCGAGATTCGTCAAGGCAGCCGACACAACCTGTATTTCTCTTATTGAATCGCTATTAAAAATATTTCCTATTGGGTCAAGTCCCTCCGATATACCGGTGTAGGTAAATTCGATTGAAGCACGAATATTTCCGTTAATGTCGTTTTTCAACGAAATACAAACACCTACCAACGCTCCGACAATTAAACATAATACTAAAAATATGACAAGCATTGGAATAGCTTTTTTTAAAAATTTAAAAATATCGTGAAACGTCACACCTGCGTCTGCATAGTCTTGTCTATTATCTTCCATTTGTATTTTTCTCCTTTACAATTATTCCGTATATCGAAAAGATATCCGAGCTAATTAGTCCTCTAAAACTCTTCCGTAAACGTTTTTAACGTCATCATCGTCTTTTTTAAATACGTTTATAAGTTTACCGTCATTATTTAAATCAAACTGCCATTCTTTCTCATTTCTGCCGTTTATTATTTCAAGCATAGCTACAATCGTCGTTACCATAATCATAGACGGCATAGGGACAAACGTTCCCGTATCAATCATAGCATAGGCTTCAAACGTAATCATACCTATAAGCACAAATACGTTGAAAACGTCTTTCTTGCAGATAATTCTGAATCTTACTATATAATTGTAAACGTATGCCGCAATACCTACAAGTCCCATACAAGCTAAGACCTGGAAAAAAGTAGAATGGAAGAAATAGAAGCCGAGCGTTCCTCCATTGTAGTTAGGACCGGCATATCCCATACCCACACCGAAAATAGGATTGGATTTAAAGCAATTCCACGCTTCGGTATAAAGCTTAGTTCTGCCATTAGTAACGACCTTTCCTTCCGCATCGAAACTGTGATGTATTATCGATGAGAACAGATGAGACGAGTGTTCCCACGTTACTCCGATTATTATTGCAAAAATTGCAACAAGCACTAAAACAGTAATGATAATCCCCTTTCTGTAAGCTTTCGAATAATATATCATTGCAACAAGCAAGAACGGTAAAGCGATTAAAGCAAAAAGAATACCGCCACGCGACAAACTGAGAATTATTCCGACGTATTGCAATGCAAGTAAAAGAGTATAAAACCACGAATACTTCGATTTAACGGCAAGATAGCAGGTACCCAGAATAAGGATTGCAAGGATACTTGCAAAATTGTTTCCTATGCACCAACCGAGAGAGACTCTTTCTTCTATATCTTTAATTCTCGACGGGTCACGCAAATAGAAAACGAAAACTTGCAAAGTGATGAGCAAAGCGGTATACATAAACATTTTCGCCATGAATTTCTTTACGTCGAAATCTTTTTTAGGTTTGCAATAATTGCTGAAAAGGAAATATAAAGCTAGAATTGCAATACCTAACAGCAACACCCATACAAGACCGTTTTTATATCCTGCTCCGTCGATTGTTCCTATTCCGCCGAATATCAAGGCAATTGACACTGCAAGTTGCGGAAAGAAATATTTGTGAATTTTAAATCCCCTGTAATAATGCACGAGATGATACACCAAAGCAATTGGCAAAGGAATCAAACCAAGCACCGCCAAGCCGTATGCCGTCGGATTGATTTCAACCGGGAATATCGCCGCCACCATAAATATCACAGGTAAAATAAACGTCAAATCGTCTTTTACTACGAGAATGAAAGACGCAAAAAGTACAATAATGATAAGACCGACGACTTCGACGAATCTTGCATAATATCCGATATTCCAGAAAAGGAATACGATTGCAGCTATTGTGATTAAATAGTAATCCGAATATAGAAATTTATTAAGCTTAGATATGAATTTTTCATATTTCGGAGATTTTTCAAATTTAAATTTTTTGTATCCTTCGTTAGAATCAAGCGCGTCGTTTACAAGCTCGACTTTTCCTTTTTCTAACGCTTTTTCTCCAACACTTTCTGTGTTTAACACTTCTTTTTCCATAGCTCTCATTCTAACAAATCTTTATATAAAAATCAACAACTTGCCGTCAAAAAAAAACGTACCCTCGTTCCTTTTGAAGAAATTATCACCCCTTTTTTATCGTTTTATCCTTTTTGAACAACTAATTAGGTATATTTTAAAGCAGTTTAGCTATTTATTTAAACAAAAAACAAGCGTTTTTATTGCATATAAATCGATTTCATAATATAATAATACATAATGTGCATATAAAAAATTTCGGTTTTTAACCGTAAACCGCATTAAAATCAAGCACAAAGATAAAATCAGGAGTTTATATGAAACTGTTTTTGGGTATAGACCTCGACGCCTGCGACGACGTTAAAAACTACAATCTTAAAGATTTAAAACAACTTGAAGAAGCAATAAATATAGTTCGATTGAAAATAATCGAAAAACACCTTAATAACGGCGTAGAATTCAGGAATATCAGCAATATTTATATTCACGACACCGTTAAAATCGGCTCGGGTACCGTTATATACGGCGACCAACATATAAGAGGCAACACCGTAATCGGACAGAACTGCATAATAGAGTCGGGCAACATAATCGAAAATGCTACTATCGGAAACGAAGTCAGAATTATAAAAAGCGTTCTTAAAGATTGCCGCATCGGAAACAAAACTACAGTCGGACCTTTTGCGAACGTCCATACCGGCAGCATCATCGAAAGAGGCTGCCGAATAGGTAATTTCGTTGAAATTAAAAACGCCACAATCGGTGTAAGCACTAAAATGGCTCACCTTTCCTACGTCGGCGACGTTGACGTAGGCAATCAGTGCAATATAGGTTGCGGTTCTATTTTCGTAAACTACGACGGCAAAAACAAACACCGTAGTTCGGTGGGAGACAGCGTATTTATCGGTTCAAACAGTAATATTATTGCCCCTGTTAAAATCGAAGACAATGCATATATTGCAGCCGGCACAACCGTTACAATCGACTTACCTAAAAACAGTATGTGTATCGGACGTAACCGTGAAACAGTCAAAGAGAACAGAAGCAAATTCCATAAAAACGTGTTCGACAAAAAATATTTCGGAACAGACGGAATAAGAGGCGTTTACGGAGAAGACTTAACGGACGAACTTGCCTATATGACGGGCAACTATCTCGGATATTCTGCCAGCGGCGGAAGCGTTGTCGTCGGCAGAGATACGAGAGTCAGCGGCGAACCGCTTTCAAAAGCCATCATAAAAGGAATTACGGACGCAGGCGCCAACGTCATCGACCTTGGCATTGTTTCCACCCCTGCCGTAGCTTTCGTCACAACACATGTCGGAGCAAACTACGGCGTAGTGCTCAGTGCTTCCCACAACCCTGCAAAATATAACGGCATAAAGATTTTCAATTACGACGGCAGAAAACTCACGCCTATTGAAGAAGTGGAAATCGAAACGCATATTACCAACAGTATGCCTGTCATTAAAGAAGAACACGGCACGGTTTCAAACGGCGAAGAATATATGCAATCATACTACACCGCTCTGAAAAAACTCATCGGAAATCTCAGCGGACTTAAAGTCGTTCTCGATTGCAGCAACGGTGCACTCTCGAAAGTCGCCCCGTCTTTCTTCAAAGAGTTGGGCGCCGAAGTGTATTCTTATAACGATTCGGGCGACGGTAGCATAATCAACGACGGTTGCGGTGCTCTTCATCCTGAATTCTGTGCGAAAAAAGTTTTAGAACATAACGCTTCCGTCGGTTTCTCTTATGACGGCGACGCAGACAGATTGATAGCTATCAACGGCAAAGGTAACGTCATAGACGGCGACAGCATTATTTATATGGTTGCAAAACGTCTCAAAAATCAGGACAAACTCAACGGCAACGAAGTCGTCGGCACCGTTATGACAAATATGGGCGTTGAACAAAGTCTGAAAAAACTCGGCATTAAACTTATTCGTACCGACGTCGGCGACCACAACGTAATGGAAGAGATGATGAGAAACAACCTTTTAGTCGGCGGCGAACAGTCGGGACATATTATACTCCGTGAATTTTCAAACACGGGCGACGGACTTCTTGCCAGCTTGTATCTTTGCAAACTCATGGAAGAAACGGGTAAACCGCTTGAAAAGCTCGACGATAGCTCACACTATCCTCAATTTATGATAAACCTTGAGACGAAGAAGAAAAAGGAGATTATGTCCGACCCTGTGGTAAAAGAATTTACCGATGCGCTGGCAATCGAACTCGAAGACAAAGGCAGAGTGCTTCTCCGCGCAAGCGGTACCGAACCTAAAATCCGACTTATGGCAGAATGCAACAAAGCAAGCCTCGCAAAAGAAATCGTCGAAAAAATGCGTACTTTCATTGTGGATAATTTCGAACTTTAATCGTTTACTTACAATATTTGAGTCTCTAAGCTGTAAAGCTACGAATATTTTGCAATTTTTGATTTTACATAAAACTTACGCAACGTCAACAATTTAACTCGTTTCAAACTTAAAACGAAAACAATATAAAAAGTCGCATAAAAAGATGCGACTTTTTTTTTGAATTTAAACTGAAATATTTAAAATATCTAAAACTCGTTACTATATTCTTAATGTATATACTATACCAATAAGATATCCTTAATGTATAACTATATCAATTATAACCATATCCTAAGTATAACCCTAAGTAAAAATGTTTATTTTAAATTCAATTCCCTTTCAATGTCGTTTCATTGAATTTTTACATTCTTACGTAAACTACTCAACGGTTACGGACTTAGCAAGATTTCTCGGGCGGTCCGGATTATAACCTTTACCTACCGAAACAAGGTATGCAACCATCTGCATAGGAATTATCGAAAACAACGGCGATAATTCTACGTCCACCGACGGGGCGTGCATGACGTCTTTTTCTTTAACGGCAAAGTCTTTAAGATTTAAAGAAGTGTAATAAATAAGCGACGCACCGCGAGCTTTCGCCTGCTCGACTATATTCAGCGTTTTTGAAATAAGCTTCGGCTCTGTAACTATAGCAAGCATCGTCGTACCTTCTTCTACAAGAGCGATAGTGCCGTGCTTAAGTTCCCCGGCCGCATACGCTTCGCAAGGAATATACGAAATCTCTTTCAATTTTAGGCATGATTCAAGGCAAGTTATATAATCCATATGTCTGCCGACAAAATAAATCGACCTGCTGTTGCTTATCTTTTTCACGAATTTCTTTGCGTTTGCCCACATATCGTCAAGATTGAGCGTCATTGCTTCGCTTGAAATTCTTCTGGCTATCGTTTCATAATTTCCGTCACGCAAAAAATCGGCAAGCAACATTAACACGGTAACTTGTGCATTATACGCTTTTGTAGAAGCTACGGCAACTTCGACTCCCGCACAAATAGGAAGCGTATGGTCACAAATTTGAACGAGATTACTCGTCATAACGTTAGTTATACCGAGTGTTTTTGCGCCCCTTTCCTTCGCAACTTTTACCGCATGCAAAGTATCGGCCGTTTCGCCCGATTGGCTTACAAAAACGCACAAAGTATGTTCATCGACGTACGGAGGATCGTAAACAAATTCGCTCGCAAAATGCGTTCTCGCAACTTTGTGAGCATTGTCTTCTACAAACATTGCTCCTACCATGCTTGCATGATAACTGGTTCCGCACGCTACAAATTCTATCCTTTCTATACCGTTCCAAAAAGCAGGATCAATCATCGTTAAAGGATTAAGCGTTTTTAAATAAATATCGATAGTATTGACGATAACGGCAGGAATTTCGTTTATTTCCTTTTGCATAAAATGCGCATTATCGCCCTTGTCTGCTCTTTCTCCAAGAGAAATCATAGACTTATATTCAAGCTCAAACGGTTCTCCGCCCTGCTTATATGCTTTTACGCCGTCCTTCGTAATTTCTCCGTAAACGCCGTTCGGAATAACAACGTATTTATTGCAATTGCTGCCAAGTCCTAATATGTCGCTCGAAATAAAAGTTTCCTGCTCGGCAATTCCTATAAGAAGAGGCGATTCCTTTCTGGCAAAATATATTACGTCGGGAGTATCCTTTGCAATCATTGCAACGGCATAAGAACCTTGCAGAGATTTTAAACTTTCGCCCAAACAATTAACTATCGGCATTTCAGGCTTTTCCTGATTAATATACGCTACCATATTGACGATTGATTCGGTATCTACGTCCGTTCTGAAAGGAATTTCGTTTAAAATATTGTCGCGTATCATCGCATAATTTTCGATAATGCCGTTATGCACCAGCGAAAATTTATTGTTAAAACTCAAATGCGGATGCGCATTCTTTTCGCACACTTCACCGTGAGTAGCCCAACGAGTATGTCCTATTCCGCAATGAACGTTATCCGGACAAATTATAGAATCAAAAAGATTCTGGACGTTGCCTACTCTTTTTTGAACGACAATCTTTTTGCCGTCAACATAGCTGATGCCTGCCGAATCGTAACCTCTGTATTCTACGTTGAGCAAGCCTCGTTTAATATTTTCTATACAATCGCTATTTCCTAAATAGCCAACTATACCGCACATATTACCATCCTATGTATTTTTATGTTTTTTGTTTCCGTTTAAAAAACAGGCACTTTGCTTGTGCATTTTGCTTATTATATCATATTGCAATTTAAAACTCAATTATTTTAACAATCGTTTTTAGCGAATACGCCCGTTCACTACCTAATATGTCCCTTCGCGACCTTGTGAAATTGAAAATACCGACATACAGGCATCTAATTATAATTTATCCCTTTCACGGTTTTTAAAACCAAAGCATAGTATAAAACAGAGAGCAACCGTAAAAACGACTTCGTTACATACCGATAAAAGGAGGATATATGTTCGGGAATTTTTTTAATAACTGCGGATGCGGAAGATGTTGCGACAACGACGTGAGAGAACACAGACCTACGGAGTGTATTTGTCCACCCGGGCCAAGAGGCCCCAGAGGTTTTACCGGCCCGCAAGGACCTATAGGACCCAGAGGCCTTATGGGACCGCAAGGAGCAACAGGCGCCACAGGTCCGCAAGGTCCACAAGGTGAAACGGGAGCTACAGGCGCAACAGGTCCGGCAGGTCCTGCAGGACAAAGCAACGCCTTATATGCTTCAAGCGGCGCGCAAAACGAAATAGCGGCAGGTGCAATAATTCCGCTTACGCAAACCACGGTTACTCCGCTCAACACCTCATCTGTTTCAGGCGGAAGCGTAAACCTTACTGCAGGATATTATTTAGTGACTTTCGGAGCCAGCGGAACCAACTCGTCAGGCGGCTCGGAAGACCCGTTTGCCATACAACTTTATGCAAACGGAACGGGAATATCGGGAGAAACAATCACAGGAACCGCAAATAATACAGAAACTACCAACGTATCGAAAACTATTGTCTATAACGCCGCCGCAAACGGAACGTTGCTGTCCATTCACAATGCGGGCTCGGAAACGATAGATATTTCAAACGCCAATATTACCGTTTTAAAACTGACGTAACGCTAAGTTTTATCGTTAAATTGTATTCGGCATTTGAGTTAACGAATTTTCGCCCGACAATCCGTTGTAAGGTTTAAAAATTTTAAACTAATTTAAAACGAATATTAGGCCAAAAAATTCCAAAACCGAGAAATAATCAAAGAAGCCCTAACATAAAGGTTCAGGGCTTCTTTTGCCCTTACTTGCTTAAATACAAATTGAAACGAATATTTCTTCCGCTTTAAGATTAGATATCGCAACGTCGTAAATTGCAAAATATAATAAAGGCAATGAAAAGGCACCCCTTATAACAAGAATTTAATCATTAAAAACGAATCCGTACGGATTTTAATAAATTCAGTCGTTCAAAATAAAACCGCCAACAGACCGCAAGCACGTTCCTAATCATTAAAATTTAGAGAATCAGAATACACAATAATACACAATATGTAATAATTAAAACAGCTTAAAAACATCAATCTTTCACGCCGCTCACGAAAACTTATAACAAGCGTTATCTATCCGTTAAAAGTTATGCGACTCTGCGTTCACTTGCATATAGCTTTTAAAAAATCCGTCGCACGACATTAGATTTATAATTCACAATAAATACCGTTACATAAAACCCTCAAAAAACGTCTTTATAAACGTTTCCGCCACGTTAAATCTTTGTAAAAAGAAAAGATATTAGCCGTAAGTTTTTTCTTTAAAACATTTTTTATTCAAATCATTGCTTTTTTTGCAACTTATGATATAATACCATTGCTCGGGGGTATAGCTCAGTTGGCTAGAGTGCTTGACTGGCAGTCAAGAGGTCATGGGTTCGAATCCCATTATCTCCACCACAATATATAGAAAAACCACTCTTTTTGAGTGGCTTTTTTCTATATTTAAATTAACACGATACTCAAACTCATTTGGCCCGTATCGCGTTTTAATATAATTCTTATGTATTTTACTTAGACAAACAAAAACAGCCCTTAAAATTGATTTTAGGGCTGTTTTAATAAAAATCATGTAGGATTGCTTTGAGCTCCCACAAAATTTGCTCTTCAGTGCGGTTAATCAATCCTCGCTTACTATCGGCAATATCGCGTTCACTATTATGAATCATTTCTAAAGCGTCGGGATCATCTTTATATTTTTCTTTTAATTCGTCAATAGTCATGTTAAACCTCCAAAAGATATTTTTATTATATCGTTTTTTCTGTTTTACTACCATTTAAATTAACACGATACTCAAACTATTGCTTTCAAACAACTCAACGCCTGAAAGTTTTACTACCATTTAATTTAACACGATACTCAAACGGTGTTCATAATGTTAAA
>JBJETY010000082.1:14607-20546 GCA_051883555.1 Christensenellales bacterium
ATACTCGTTAGTAATTAAAGTTTTACTACCATTTAATTTAACACGATACTCAAACAGGAGCGCCTGACGCCGAAGAAAAGTTGCAGTTTTACTACCATTTAATTTAACACGATACTCAAACAGGAGCGCCTGACGCCGAAGAAAAGTTGCAGTTTTACTACCATTTAATTTAACACGATACTCAAACGGTGTTCATAATGTTAAAGACGATTGCCACGTTTTACTACCATTTAATTTAACACGATACTCAAACAGTAATAACTAATACTCGTTAGTAATTAAAGTTTTACTACCATTTAATTTAACACGATACTCAAACGCAAAAATCTCGTTAAATCTTTCTTCCGTTGTTTTACTACCATTTAATTTAACACGATACTCAAACTGACCTTAATCAAGAGTTAGCGATTTTAAGGTTTTACTACCATTTAATTTAACACGATACTCAAACCTCAAATTTGAGCATCTTTATGCACCACACATAGAAAATTTTAATGGTAATCCTTTTTTTATTTTATCAAACATAATCTTTTCTTTCAATAGCTATTCCACATAAATCTTTATCAATTATTCTTACCTTTTCTCCCTTTAAACCCTCCTCATATTTATTTTCGAACAAGAACAACGCCATCTCTTCTAATTCTGCCGCTTTATAAAGTTTGACAAGTTCTTCTCTATCAAGAAAGCTTTTTAAATTTACAAAGAACAGACATTTTATTTTTAGAAGCGTTGCGGCAATTGTAACAAACGAAATTAATCTGTCTAAAAGTTTCGTATCTTCTTCAACTTTTATACCATAGCTTTTAAACAATTCTGTCGGCTGCAGCTCTGCTTCATACGATATAGGAACGTAAGATTCTGCATTTAGCTTATCAAAAAGAATGCAAATTTTCGATTGAATTTCTGCATATTCCTGAATGAAATCACGGCTAACTATATCGGACAATTTTTGATAAAGTTTGTTTAACACTTTTTTATCGTTTATAAAAGAAGTGCAATAATTCGTTATCATAAAAAATTCTTTAATGTTGTCCGAAACGAAATTACCCTTTTCACCGTTAATTTGTCCGTTTAGTTCTGATACGTATTTATACATAAGCGACGGCTTTTCAATCACAAGCACGTTAACAGTACCCACTTCGATTTTAAACGGTTCTTCAAATTCAATATGACTAAGTATCATAAAATGATCAATCTATCATCGCTGTCAATAACTGCTGATTGCCTTTCTCCGCAAACGTATTCTATTTTTTGAAATTGTTTCTCCGTAACTACAAGAATTTGCACAAGTCCCTTTTTAGGTTTATTTTTCCTTATGCCCGATTTTACCACGTCGCTTACGGTATTGTTTAAAACAATTTTAGTATATATCGACTCCTGCATCATCACAAATCCGCTTTTATCAGATATTTCCTGAATCGGTTATATTCTCTTACGTCTTCACTCATTACGATAGGCAAATCAAAAAACACTATCAATCTCATATATCTATAACTCATAATTTATAACGGTGGAAACGTCCCCTGTTTCAAGAGCGGAAAAAATTCCTCTTAAATATATCGCTATTCCCTCTTCCAGCGTAACCGTTATCCCGTTTATTTTAATCGCCTTTGAGAACAATTCGCAAAGCTCGTGTTTTACGTCCGAATTCAACTCATCGCTTTCTATAGAGAACACCATTCTGTCAACTATCGGTCTGAAAGGTTCAACCAAATCGCACGAAAGGTTGAAAAAGTTAAATTCGTTTTTATGGTTGATACCTAGCTGCGTATTATAACCAAGCGACACTATCTCGCGGTTAAATGCAGATAATAAAAGAGAATATCCGTAATTTAACGCGCTGTTTATAAAAGTTTTATCTCCCCTTTTAAAGTCGAGCCCGAAAAGTGCGTCAAAATAAACTTTTGCAGCATGCCCTTCACGATTGGTTTTATCTCCCGGCTGCAGCTCATCTATGTAATTCTCTAGCGTTTTATACCGTTCAAGCCCAATGTCGTGCAAAAACTTGCTTTGATTTGAAATTTTGAACCTTACTATCTCTGTCCAAACAAGCTCTTTTGCCTCGTTCGTCCATTCGATTTGATTTTTCAGCTTGCCGCTTCCGTTATATCGCCCTTGCAACGAAACCAATTGAGAAAAAGGATTATGCTTTTCATCGCAAAAAATCACGTTCACCTTGTTGCGTATAAGCTCGGTTAGCAGTGCCGTTGTCATGGATACGGTTGTAGATTCCACAATTAAATTTGAAATTTCCGAAACGAATACTTTTTTCGTTTCCTCGCCGCGACACACTAAAAACCCGAGCTTATATTCAAGTTTGCTTCTTTTTGTTACGACTACGGTCCTGAAACTCATAAAAACTTATCTAAATCAACGACTCTCTTATAGTGACCTGTAGGCGACGAAAAAATCATCTTTGTGCCGCTCGGCAATTCCTTGTTCATTCTCAATACGCCGGCGCTTTTGGAACCGCCCAGTTTGGTTAAATCCGATAATTCCGAATTACACTTTCCGAGCTTTAAAGCTTCGTTTATAACTATGCATTGTTCTTCAAGATTTAACTCCTGAAATTTTGTTCTATGCGCTTCTAAAAATTCAGCCTGCAACGATACGTTGCTAAATCCTCTGAATTTTTCGGATTTTAATTTCGTCACAATTGCGTCGTAAAGTCTTAAGTTCGAATCTGCCGTAATCTTATCGTTTAAATCCAACATGTTTAAATGATATTTATCCCTATCTTTAAACAGATTCATAATTTTTTTAAGATAAGCTGCGTTCTCATAATCAAGCGTCAGCTCGTTTGCGTTGCATAAAACTATTTGATTTCCACTAACGCCTCGCACGTATGCATGAGTACCGTTTAATGATATAAGAGTATCCATCTTTACGTAGTCGATCAAAATCTCAGGATTAACTAAACCGAGTCGCTTTAAATACGCTATTTTCTTATCCACGTCTTTCCCGATGCTCCTGTCTTCATACACCGTCATCGCTTCAAGCGTCAGTCGTTTTTTACCCTTTTTATTATCGCTTCTGACGAGCATGAAATGCGCAACCTTTTTTCCGTCGTATCCGCCGTATTTTTTCGTGTCAGCCATCGGGCCGCTTTTTTTAAGCGGAATCAACTTATCGTTTTTTCCTGCCGCAACAATTTGCAAATTAAACATTTGTCCGGATTCTTCATGCGTAAATCTTACAACTCTTGCAGAATTTTTTCTGGCAGTATTGATTATCCTATTAGTGTCGCAAACTTTCCATGCACCGTATATATCCTTGCCGAAAATATCCTTTACGTCGTCAGGTTCGCCGCTGCTTTCCTTGTTCTTAAAATAGTTAATCGAGTTATGCCCGAATTTTACGTTAAACACGTTTCCGACTACGACGTTAAGATAGGCGTCGGCGGCATGGTGTAAGTCGTTTAATTCTCTGACTTTAACCAACTTCTTTTCCTGTCTGAAATCGCTTACGTTTCCGCCTTTTACGTAAACCACCTCTGTTTCCGGCAACAACTCTTTCATGAGTGCCGCCACTTCTTTCGTGCTTTGACGAGTTTCAACAAGCTGACGATCAATGAATGCGGCTTTTTCATCGGCGGTCAAAGGTTTTGTTCTTGTCAGACGATAATATTTTTCCTGGCTGATCTGACCGTTACGCACCCATACATCCCACGTAGGGCGCATTTTATCCCTGATGCTTGCAGGAATAGGATATATATCCTTTTTTACGTCTACGTTCTGAGTCTTTTTGACAAGCACAAGATTATCCAAGCTGTCGTCTTTTCTTATCTTCGATTGCGGATAAATATGATCTCTGTCAAAAAGTTCGTTCCCTTCGAGTGCGTTTTGTAAGTCAATCCGTTCGCCCGTATATGCGCACTTTCCGCCTTGCATATAATATAAGTATAAAACGTCACCGCGTCTTCCTCTGCTGAAACTCTTTTCCGGAGTATTTTTGATTTCGTCAATTATTTCTTTGTTGCTGAAAATAAGGTTTGCTTTCTCAAGAATTTTATCCTTTCTTGACTTTTCGACTAAACCCTTTTTTCCGTTATCCGCCTTATCTCTCGCCATCTCAATGAATAACTTTTTAGGCGGACGACCTTCGATCTTAACGATTTCATTTACCAAACAAACACTTCTCCAAATCGCTCGTTTTACGCTCGGCGAACAATAAAGATTGTCAACAGACTGATAGGTTATTTTTCCATCGGACAAAATTTCGCCGTTTATCTCGTCAACCTTCTTTGCAAAGCCAAACTTATAATACGCTTCCATAAAATTGTTGGTGGTAGTGCGTAACGCTTCGATGAGATTTACGACTTCGCCGCTTTCAGGATTTACCCCTTCGATTTCAGTAAGTAATTTCTTTGAGAATTTGCCCCACTTAGAATAATTCAAACCTTTAAGGCTTTTAATCATTTCATCGGACAAAACGTTTCCGTTTTTTAAATTAAGCTCTTTAAGCTTTTTTTCAAGGCGGCTCTTATCACTTATTACCGTAATAAGGAAAATAATATCTTCGCACATTTCCGAATGCGTTTCGACAAGATTGTTTAAAATCCCTTTAAAAGTATTATAAACCCCGAGCGAATTTTCAAAGTCTCCGTTCAGTCCCGAAAATACGTTTTCTACCGTTGCGTCCTTTTCGATTTCGCCTGCTTCTTTAAGCCATTTTAAGCACAATTTCAAAGTAACCTTTTTAACGGTTTTAGCCTTTTCGTATATTATTGTTTTGGCTTTTAAATTTTTTTCGCCGTTTATTCTCAAATTGTTAAGCTCGTTTAAAAACACGTATTCTTTATAAACAAGCGAATTTTCCGGCAATACGTCTTCACCTTTTATATACGTACATTTTCTCGTCATACGTCTTATAAATTCTTTTTCGGACGCGTCCTTATCGACCACGCTATCTATATTCCAAGGGGTAACTTTGGTCTTTTCTTCGCCTTCCTTTTTGACTACCCAGTTGAACTTGTCGCCGTCCGAATAAGTTTTAAGCGGACCGACGTAATAAGGAATTCTGAACGTCATAAGTTTGATTATCTTTTCGGCTATCGTCATAGAATCGCTGACGTTATTCAAAAACGGAAAACGTTTCGCCTCGCTTTTTAAGATTTCTTCAAGTTCCATTAAATGTGCCTGATAC
Source organism: Christensenellales bacterium (assembly GCA_051883555.1). Lineage (GTDB taxonomy): Bacteria > Bacillota > Clostridia > Christensenellales > CAG-917 > CAG-917. The sequence goes on from JBJETY010000082.1 coordinate 19,753, forward strand.
GGAATAATGCAATTTTCCGCAGACATCTGTTTCGGCAAAAAGCTACCGTCCTCGATTTCGGCAAGAATTTGTTTATCGTCGATTTTTAAATCGGATTTCAAAAACTTATAAAAATCCTGTTTAGAACAACTTTCGTAATGCTTGTGTTTATCCATTCCGATATATCTGGCATAGTTGTTCAGTTTCTTTGGCTTTGCCTTTTTATTATCTTCCGTCTCGCTCTTTTCTTCGGTTTCTTCTTCCGACTTGCCGTTATCGTTTTCTTTTTGAATACGGAACGTCAATTTATACCACTTGTCGTCTTTGTTCTTTCTGATCCAATCACGAAGACGCTTTAAATCTTCTTTATGCTTTTCATAAGATTTTACTCTCGCCGCGGATATATATTTCTCGTTGTCTAAAATTTTATCTAACACCATCCAATCATAGACTGCTTTAAGACGGAAAATCAGTTCCATTGCGTCGCTGCCCAAAGCGGATTCAAGCGACGGCATAACTTCCTCGTCGAAATTAGTCGTATCAAAACATATCTTATTCGGTTCGCCGTCGTAGTCGTTATAAATATCTTTTACGTTTACGGTTTTTCCGCAAATCGCGCCTATCAAAGCAGGAATGATTTTATCGCCCTTTTCAACGTTGAATAACGTTTTTAATTTGTTATACTTATCGTTTTTTGTATCTTTGCTCCTTAACGTTTTAAGTACGTCGTCAAGTTTATCGAGATGCAAATGCACGTCAAAGTTTTCTTCTACTATCCCCGCAATTTCAAAAAGAGCGTTTTTGGCAGTTGTGTT
>JBJETY010000083.1:0-3272 GCA_051883555.1 Christensenellales bacterium
GAGTTGTTTTTACTCTCGTTATCGATATCATGCCAACCGTAATTCTCGGGTCCTTAAGTTCATAGTCGATTACGTATGATATTTGTTTTAGCAATTCACTGTTTACTCTCTCTATTCTTCCCATTACTTAACCTGTTCCATTTTAAACGCTTCGATAATATCGCCGACTTTAATATCGTTAAAATTATCGATAAGCATACCGCAATCAAAATCTTTACTTGCTTCTTTTACGTCGTCTTTTTCGTGTTTTAGAGAAGCGATTGTGCTTTCAACGACTATCGTTCCGTCTCTTACGACACGTATTTTTGCACTTCTTAAAATTTTGCCGTCAATAACGTGACATCCGGCAATCGTACCGATTTTAGAAACCTTAAAGAGTTCTCTGACTTCTGCGCTTCCGAGAACTACTTCTTTGAATACAGGGTCAAGCAATCCTTTCATAGCTTTTTCGATATCGTTTATTGCGTCGTAAATTATGCGATAACATCTTATATCGATATGTTCTTTTTCAGCCAAAGCTTTTGAATTGGCATCCGGTCTTACGTTAAAGCCGATTATGATTGCTCCCGTCGTGTCTGCAAGCATAACGTCAGATTCTTTTATACCGCCTACGCCGCCGTGAATAACTTTAATTTCTACTTCGGTATTGTCAGGCGAATCGTTAAGTTTTAAAATCGATTGTTTCAAAGCTTCGAGCGAGCCCTGAACGTCTGCTTTTATAATGATTGGAAGTTCTTTAAAGCCTTTCTTCATAAAATCGTCAAGCGACAATCTCTTTTTGGAGTTGTCTTCAACAACCGCATGAATTGCTTTTCTTTCTTCAGCTAATTGACGTGCGAATTTTTCATCATCTACGACGTTAAGAACGTCGCCTGCATTCGGAACTTCGTCAAATCCTGTAACCGAAACAGGCGTAGACGGACCTGCGGCTTTTATAGCTCTTCCGCTGTCGTCAATCATTGCTCTTATTTTTCCGATAACTGTGCCGACTACAACGACGTCGCCGATTTTAAGAGTGCCTTTTTCGACAAGTACGGTCGCTACAGGGCCTTTGCCTTTGTCGAGACGAGCTTCGATTATCGTACCTTTAGCCTTTCTGTCAGGATTTGCTTTTAATTCCTGCATTTCTGCAACGAGCAAGATTGTTTCAAGAAGGTTATCAATACCTTCGCCCGTTTTTGCCGATACGTTACATACAGGAGTCGTGCCTCCCCATGCTTCAGCCAAAATATCATAATTGGTAAGTTGCTGTAAAATTTTATCAGGTTCAGCAGTTGGTTTGTCGATTTTATTTACGGCAACAATCATCTGAACGCCGGCGGATTTCGAATGGTCTATAGCTTCTACCGTTTGCGGCATAATACCGTCGTCGGCAGCAACGACTAAAACAGCAATATCGGTAACTTGTGCTCCCCTTGCACGCATTGCCGTGAATGCTTCGTGTCCCGGAGTATCTATGAAAGTAATTTGTTGATTTTTAACTTTTATCGTATAAGCGCCGATATGTTGCGTAATGCCGCCTGCTTCTCCGCTGACGACTTTAGTCTTTCTGATATAATCGAGAAGCGACGTTTTACCGTGGTCAACGTGTCCCATAATCGTAACGATAGGCGGTCTTGGTTTAAGCGTTTCCGGTCCGTCTGCAGAATCGATATTCTGTTCGTTGATAGTATCTTCTAAAGTCTTGTCAAGTTTTAACTCGAGTTCGACGCCGAGTTCGCTTGCGACTAACGAAGCGGTTTCAAAATCGATATTCTCATTTATTGTTTTAATTATTCCTAAGACAAAAAGCTGCTTAATAATTTCGGTACCCGTTTTTCCAATTTTTTCGGAAAGGAGTTTAATTGAAAATACTTCGGTATTAACAACCGCATGGTCGATTTTGACAGCTTGCGTTTTTTGTGCGTCTGACTTTTTAGTTTTTTGTGATCTTATGCGAGTATCCATTTCATAATCCTGGATATCGTTTATCGTAGCTCCGCGTTTGAAATCCTGACGTTGTTCGCTGCCTAAACCTTTCTTTTTTGAAAGTTCATATTTGGAAACAGATTTTTTATCGTCAGAAAAATTAGTAACTTTCTTTTTCTGTTGCGGTTTTGTATTGGTAGGAATAACCGCAGGCGCAACGTATCCGCCCATATTAGGTTTTTGACCGCCGCTTTGTGGTCTTCCGCCGTTTTGATTATACTGATTTTTTTGTCCCGAAGACGCGTTTTGATTTTTGTATCCGTAAGGACGTTGTTGAGAGTTATCGAAAACTCTGGTCTGAACGTTTTTCTTTTCCTGAGGCTTTGGCTTTTCAGGCGGAATATAAATACGTCTCGGTTCGTTAAACACAGGTTTTTCACGCTCCGGTTCGATTGCAAAAGTTCTGCGAGGAACGCCGTTGAGCGATTTAGAATTGTTTGTTGCGGACGATTTAGGAGCAGTCGCTGCAGGCTTTTCGTCTTTAACAACGTTTTCCGTTTTAGCGGTTTCCGGCTTTTCTTCTTTTGCTTTCGATGCGGAATCCACTTTTTTTACGGTTGTTTTAACGCTTTCTTCTTTTTTATCAAGAGTATTCTCTTCCTGTTTTATAGGTTTAACGTTAAAACTCTCCTTCTTTTTATTGACAGCATCAAGCAAATTGCGGGCCTTTTTCTTTAAATCCGCAACGTCAGAAATCAAATTCGGCACTACAGTATCTTTAAATTTGTCAAGTCCGTTTTTAATTTCCGTCTTGTCCGTTCTGTTTTCAGCTGTTTCGCTCATATACACCTCTTAATTTTGTGAAAATTCATTTATAATTGCTTTTGCAAGATTCTCATCAGTCACGGCAATTACTTTACAACCGGTTCTGTTTGTAAGCTCGGCTACGTTGTCTGCCACAATAATTCTGGTAGCCTTGTCGGAATGAATTACTTCGTTTTTTGTTCTGTCAGAAGCGCTTTTGCAAACTAAAATCAATGGAAAACGTTTGTATTTTTTGTTTGCAACGTTGTCAAAACCTATAACAACCTTCCCTGCTTTTTGGGCAAAACCTAAATAACTAATTATTTTTTGTCTGTTCATATTCTTTGAGCATTCCGTAGAAGTCATCGCTGACTTCACACTTTAAAGCTCTGTTCAAAAGTTTTTTATCGATTAATTTTTTCAAACAGTCTTTGCAAACGTATACGCTTTTCCCTGTGCTGTTACCCTTATAGTTAATTTTAAATTCATTCTCGAGTTTTGAAATTTTAATCAAATCGTTTTTATCAAGGCGAACATGGCAACACGTAAACACTCTGACG
>JBJETY010000084.1:0-19079 GCA_051883555.1 Christensenellales bacterium
ATATATTTAGATGAATTCTACGGAACGAAAGACGCTTCCGATTATGAAAAAGCAACCGAAATCGTATGGCAAGCCATGTTGCAACTCAGAAAAGAATTGAACGAATACGTGGAAAAGGTCAACCCGAAACTTGCGGCAAAACATAAAAAAGAAATGGAAAAAAAGGCAAAGGAACTCAATGGTTAATCTTGCTAAGAACGCAGGTTTTTGCCCCGGGGTAAAAAATGCGGTTGATACGGCGTTGCAAACGGTAGAAAAGTCTATCAGTGTTAAAATGTTCGGAGATATCATTCATAACGAAGAAGTTTGCGGATATCTGAAAGAAAAAGGCTTAAAAAGCGTTTATTCCATTGATGAAATCGATAGTAACGATACCGTCGTAATCCGTACGCACGGAGCTTTGAAAGAAGATTTAGACAAAATCGGCAAAATTGCGGGAGCAGTCGTTGATTGCACGTGTCCTTTTGTAAAAAAAATACATAAAATTTTGGACGAAAAGACTGCAAACGGATATACCGCCGTAATAATCGGAGACTCGGCTCACGATGAAGTTAAAGCCGAGCTTTCTTATTGCTGTAAAAACGGTTTCGTTTCCGACGACTTTGATGAAATTGTCAAAATCATAAATTCTTCCGAAAATGATAAGTTTGTAGTGGTTGCTCAGACTACTTTTGACCGTTCACGCTTTGAAATTATTGTTGAAAAATTAAAAAAATGGGCAAAAGGTGGGCATAAAACAGTTGAGTTTTTTAATACAATTTGTTATACTACAAACGCAAGGCAGGAAGAGGCTTTAAATTTATCCGAGTCTAACGACGCCGTTGTAGTAGTTGGCAGTAAATCGAGCGCAAATACCGTTGCTCTTTACAATATTGCAAAATCTGTCAACAAAAACGTATTTTTTATATCGAGTTTAAGCGAATTTTCGTTTAACATAAATCAATTTCGTAGCATAGCAGTTCTTGCAGGGGCGTCGACTCCTTCGTGGCTGCTTTTGGAGGTAGTTAACGCTATGAGTGAAACTCAAAAAACCGCTGAAATGGCGGAAAAGAAATCTGTGAAATCAAAAGAGGCAACTTCACAGCCAAAAAAGGTAGCAAAAACCGAAGATACCGAAGATAACCTTACGATGGACAAAGTTATGGATAACTTAAAAATGCCTGTTTACAAGGAAGGTAAAAGGGTAGAATGTAACGTTATCAGCGCAGATGAAAACGGAATTAAGGTCCAAATCGGTGGTAAGAAAGACGGCTTTATTGTTAAGGACGAAGCCTGCTATAATAAAGAATATAACCCGGCTGATTTTAAAGCCGGCGACACTATAGAAGCTAAGATTCTTACAAACGAAAAAGACGGCGTTTATCTTTCAAAAAGATTGATTGACGCTGAACGCATTGAAGATGAAGAAGCTGAAAAAGCTTTGAATGCCGGTGTATTTACATTGGAAATGAACGAAGTTGTAAAAGGCGGTTTAAGAGGCAGAATGGGCAGCTACGTAGTATTTGTTCCTGCATCGCAAATTACAACGAAATACGTTAAGAATCTTGAAGATTACAAGGGTAAGAAGTTACGTCTTGTAGTTATGCCGCCTAAGACAAAGGAAGGAGAAGAGGAAGCTAGCGATAAACCGGCCAAAAAGTCAAAATATATTTTCGCTTCTCAAAGACTTGTTTTAGAGCGTGAAAAGAAAGAAAAGGAAGACGCTTTTTGGGAAAGCATTCACGTTAACGACATTGTAACGGGAAAAGTAAAACGTTTTACTTCTTTCGGTGTGTTTGTAAACGTAAGAGGTTTTGATTGCCTTTGCCATATTACCGAAGTTAGCTGGAATAAAATTACCGACGCTTCAACAGTTTTGAAAGCTGGCGAAAATTACGATTTTGTTGTTTTAAAAATGGATCGCGAAACAAACAAAATTTCGCTCGGCTACAAACAACTTCAGAAAAAGCCTTATGAGATTGCCGCAGAGAAATATCCTGTCGGTTCAATCATAAAGGGTAAAGTTGAAAGAATTTTCCCATACGGCGCATTTGTTTCAATCGACGACGGCGTAGACGGATTGGTTCACGTTTCTCAGATTGCACATTCATGGATTAAGAATGCAAACGAAGCTTTAAAAGAAGGACAAGAAGTCGAAGCAAAAATTATAGGTTTTGAAGATAACCGTATTACGCTTTCGATTAAGGAATTGTTGCCACCGCCTGAAGAAACGGAAATTGCTGAAGGCGAAGAAAAGAAGCCTAGAGCAAAAAAAGCCGATGGCGAGAAGAAAGAGAAGAAAGCTAAGAAGGCAGAAAAAACCGACGAACTTCGCGAATGGCGCTCTGATGATAGCGGAACAACGCTTGGCGAGCTTCTTAAAACGTTTGAATTCCCTGTAGATGAAGAAGCTCCGGCTCCTAAAAAGAAAGCCGCTCCGAAAAAGAAAGAAGCTGCTTCTGCTGATGCTGAGTAATTGATTTTATAAATAATAAACCTATCGAAAGATAGGTTTTTATTTATTTAAAGATATCTTTTTATTTAATGAAAAATGGTAGTTAAAGTAAAATTATAATTAGAAAAATGTAATTATAATAAAAGCATAAATTATATTTAAATATAATTATGTAAATAAAAATTTATCTAAAAAATTGTAAGGCTGTTAAAATGTTTTGTTAATCATATTTAAGAAGTATAATTATAAAATAGAGTTTTTATTAAATAAATTTTTAATTTTAACTTACGTTTTTTTTTAAACTATAAATCAGATTTTAAGTTTATACAAACATTTTGTCGACACTTAAAAAATACTTAAAATTTGCGTAATTTGATTAAATGAGTTTTTATCAAAAAAAATTATCTAAATTTTAATTAATAAATTTAAATTAAATTTCCTCATCGCTTGAAAGCAAGTTAAAGTTTAGACATAATTATAATACTATATAAAACTAATAAAGTGACGAAACATAACAAAACAATATGGTATAGCTCAAGTAAAATAAATAGACAAAAAAAACAAAGCTTTAAACTTTGTTTTTTTATTAAGACCGATTTAAATGATAGCCATACATATCATAAATCAATCTTTTAAGTGCCTAAATTTTATCATATAGAAATTTTAAAATCAATACTTTTTTAAAAAAATATTTAAAAATTTCATTTAATTTAAAATATTTTTTATTACAATATCGATTCCTTCGTTTAATTTAAACGATTGCGTCATAAATATAATAAGATGTTTTTTTTATAAATTCCGAATTTTTATAGACTTCGTATATATAAACTCCAGTTATCAGACGTTTTATTGCTAAAATTTACTTTAAACTTAAATTCATTTTATAGAAAGTTGTTGCAAAATTTTATGCGGATTATGTTTGCAATTAGCGATCGTTGAATTAGCGATAGTGTTTGTCAAACCAGGATTGCAAGAAAAAATATTAAAGCGTATGTTTTGCTGTTTCATGTCTTGCGAGTTCGTCACAGCGATTATTATATAGATTGTCGGCGTGACCTTTTACCTTTAAAAAGTTCACGTCATGTATTGACGTTAAAGATAAAAGTTCGATCCAAAGTTCTTTATTTTTGACAGGCGATTTTGAGGCGGTTTTCCAATTGTTTGCTTGCCATGACGATATCCAGTTTTCTTTGAATGCATTGACCACGTAAGCCGAATCGCTGAACAAATTTACTTTGCACGGCATTTTCAACGATTTAAGAGCGTTTATTACGGCAAGCAATTCCATTTGATTGTTTGTCGTCGATTTTTCTCCGCCGCTCAATTCTTTCATTTTGTCATTGCAAAGTAAAATTGCACCCCAACCGCCGGGGCCCGGATTTCCGCTGCAGGAGCCGTCCGTATAAATTGTTACTAAAGGTTTATTATCCACGGCTTAATTCCTCAGAACGACGTTTGCATTTTGCTATTCCGCTGCGTATAATTCCGTTTAAATCATCATTTTTGAACGAATTGACGGCTTCAATCGTAGTGCCGCCCTTTGAACATACGGCGTCAATTAATTCATCAATACTCTTTGGGCTGTTTTCAACCATTTTACAAGCTCCGATTATTGTTTGCAAAGTTAAAGTTTTTGAAGTTTCTGCTGTCAGACCGCCATCGATTCCGCCTTCTATCATAGATTTAATAAACATATAGACGTAAGCCGGACCGCTTCCGCTAACGGACGTTACGGCGTCAAACAACGATTCGTCAAGTTCTACGGTTTTTCCGAAAGAATTGAAAAGGTTGAACAAAAATTCTTTATTTTTAAAATCGCCTTTAAAAGCAAGCGCGCTCATTCCTTCGCCGAGCATAGCAGGTGTGTTAGGCATGACTCTGACAAAATTGTGTTTACCTAAGTTTTTTTCAAGAGTGGATATTGTAATGCCTGCCATAATCGAAATTATTGTTTCGGCTGAAACCGATTGTTTAACGTCTTCGAAAACGAGGGGAGCGATTTGCGGTTTTACTGCAAACAGAATATTTTCGGAATTGCTTGCAACTGTTGCATTATCGGTTGTTGTAGTAATTCCGCATGCAGCGAAATTTGCGAGTTTTGTTTCGTCTTTATCGCTGATAATTATCTCAGCAGGAGTTAAAAGTCCTTTTAAAGTTCCGCTGATTATTGCCGACGCCATGTTACCTGCGCCGATTACGCCGAGTTTAAATTTTGTGTCCATAATATTCTCCAAATTGGTTTTATTTATTTGACTTTATATTTTCTATATAATATAATATTAAGGCTTAGGGGAGTGGCTCAATGGTAGAGCAGCGGTCTCCAAAACCGCTGGTTGCGTGTTCGAATCGCGTCTCCCCTGCCAAAACATCTCTTTCGGGATGTTTTTTATTTTGCTTTTTTTGGCACGTAAATTTATTTAAATTTCGTGCAAATTTACTGACTTAATTTTTAGTTGTTTGATTTGCGTTTTTGTGCGTATTGAGACTCATCATTGATTTAAGCAATTAAAAATTAAATGTTTTATTAAAATTAAATGCTTTATTTTTTCTTATTTAAGATTTAGATTGTTTTCTATCTGAAAACAAATAAATTGAGATGAACATTTGCATTGAGCAATTAATAACACATGCGCCGAGTTTACGCAATTTTGCTTTTTGCAAAGAACAAAATCGGCAAAAACGCCGATTTTTTGTTTGCAGAATTTTGTTATTTATTGTACGTGATATTTTTTGCTATTAAACAATAATCCGTGATATATCGGCATAAATAGGAGAGTCGTAAGCAACGTGATAGGGACAACAATAGGCTCGATAACGCTCTTCGGATCGTTTACGTCTGCACCTACAATAAAGAAACCTATCAAAAGTACGATAACCGATAACTCTAAAAACAGCATTGCGGCATTCAGCATTGCATATCTGAAATTAAATTTCGGAGATACTCGTTTATTAGGTTTAACGAAATACGTAATAAGCGGAATCAGATATAATCCGACGCCCAATGCAACGGCCGCTATAAACAAATTCTGATGCACAATCTTAAAGCACGTGCTCCAAAGTATTGCAAGCAATACTAAGTAGGTTGCAAGCGACAATATGTTGCTGTCGCGTCTTAATTTGTTTACGTAAACGAAATTGCCGTAATAGTATTGCTGTGATTCCGATTTATCGTAAGGTTTTAAATTGAAACCTTTTGAATAAAGTCTGTTTTGAAGTACCGCGTCCTGATAAACAGGTCTGTCTATATCTACTTTTTCAGGCGGTTGATTGATTTCGGAAGTGGTAAGACCGTCAAAGAAATCGACGTAAGGTGCGTCGGATTTTTCAAATTCGAAATTGCCTTCGAGTTTAGGGGTGACAAAACTCGTTGCATAATCTTTCTCTTCCTGATTGCTATCTTCGACTGTCTGACTCTTGTTTTGGAGTTGACGTTCTTTTGCAGCGCGTTCCTTTTCTTCCAAAACCTCTTTTAAAGTTCTGTTTCTGGCTTCGCTGACTAAAACTTCATTTTCTTGTTTTTGCGGATTGTTTCTGAGTTCCGCAAAATGTCTGCCTTCGGCGTCGTCGATAACGGAAAAAATCTTAAGCATACCGCCGCGAGCAGGGAGCTCTTCGTTTTGTGAATTTTGCGAATTTAACAGAGCCGCTTCTTTTCTGGCTTTAATCATGTTGTCCAATCTTTCGTCAAACGTATTTCCGAAAAATGCTATTCTGGTGTCAAATTGTTCGTTGTCTTGTGCGGCTGTTTGATTTATGCTTTGTTCATTCCCGTTTAAACCTTGCGCAGATTGCGAAACGTCTTCTATAGCGACAGACACTTGTTCGGTTTTAGTCCCAGAAATATCTTTATCGATTGATTCGTTAAAGATATTGTTATTTGTCGTTTCAACTGTTACCGTATCTGCGGCAACGTTATAAAACTCGTTTTCTTGAGATTGAGTTGCGATCTTGTCGGCATCGCTTAAAGTTTGTTCAATTGAAGGTTGCTCAATTGAATTGTTGCTTTCGGCAGTTTCGATTTTGTTACAGTCCGTGTCCGCATTTTTAGTTTCGTCAATGTAAATTTTAGAAGGATTTTTTATTGCAGATTCTTCTAAAAACGAAATTTCCTTATCGCTTAAATATGCGCCGTCGTTTTGCGGAATTATACACATTCCGCTTTGAGCGGGATCTAAATATTTATAGACGATTTTTTCTTTATATACGACTTTCTTTTCTTCTTTTTGTTTGGTGTAAGGGCGTAGTTCGTCTGCGTTAAACGGAGCAGTGCGGGTTTCGAAATCGAATTCGTCCTTTGAAACAAGTTTATCTAAAATCGTACGCGAATATTCATATTCGTTTTTTTCTTTATTTAAATAATTTTTTCCTTCTTCCGTTAAACGGTAATAACGTCTTTGTCCGCCGCCTGTAATTTCAGGGTCGCCTGCGTATGAAGAAATAAGGCCTGTTTTTTCAAGCCTTTTTAAACAGCTGTAAAGGGTAGCTTGTTTCAGCTTATAACGACCTTCGCTTTTTTCTTCGATTTCTTTTAAAATGTCGTATCCGTAACGGTCACCGTCGGCAAGCGAATTTAAAATTATTGTAGTTACGTTGCCGCGGATAAGGTCACTGTTGACAGATGAAATATCCATATTATTACCTACGATAATCTTATCAAACCGTTATGAAAAAGTCAATAATTTATAGAAAGTACGTTATAAATTGAGATTTTAGAGAGTACTTTATATGTTTGAATGAGTTTAAATAAAATGAATTTTAAAACTAATTTTATTGATTGTAAAATGCTAAGTACGCTAAATTCAACTCAAAATAACTCCTTGCATTGTTAACTTTAAATTTGTAAACAAAAATTTAAAAAACGTATAGCAGTACATATAGCAGTGTAAAAGCTGTCCGAATTATATCTACACAAAAATTTTTCCAATCTGAAACGAGTTACGTTTTTTCAAAGTTTCGAGAAAAAAAGACGAAACCTTATAAATTTTAATCGGTTTCGTCGTCGTTTTTCAACTTTATTACTTCTGCGGCTTGTCTGCGATGGTCGTCGCTTATTGCAGCGTAGTGTTTTTTAGTGGTGTTTACGTCTCTGTGACCTAAAACGTCGGCAACCATATATATATCTCTTGTTTCCCGATAGAGATTTGTGCCGAAAGTACTGCGGAGTTTATGCGGCGAAATTTTTTTGAGCGGTGCAATAAGGTGGGCATATTTTTTGACCAAAATTTCCACCGTTCTGACGCATATACGCTTTTTCTGTAAAGATAAAAAAAGTGCGTCGGGGTCAAGAGCGTCTTTGACGTTGAGTCTTTCGTCATAGACGTATTCGCCCAATGCTTCTTCAACTTCTTTCCCGAAATATAGAATCGTTCTGCTTCCGCCTTTTCTCGTCACGGTAAAAGCTCTGTTGTTGAAATCTATATCCTTTATATTAAGCCCCACACATTCGCTTACACGGATTCCGGTACCGAGCAAAAGAGTTACGATTGCTTTGTCTCTGATTTTGGTTTTGTCATGGAAGTCGAGACTTTTTTTCGTTAATCCGTCGCCGGTTTCGGTGGCGTTCAAAATGTTTTCTATCTCTTTTCCTTCAAGTCTTATAATTTCTTTATCATGCAATTTCGGCATCGAAATTTTTGCCGCAGTGTTTGCAACTATTTCGCCTTTATTGAAAAAATATTTAAACATTGCACGGACTGTAGATAATTTTCGAGCTTTTCCGTTGGCTTCGTTCGTATAATTTTTACCGTTGTAATTATAAGAAGAAAGCCATTCAAGATAATTTTCCAAATCGTACGTAGTTATGGCTTCGAGGTCAGATTTGCAAAACTCCGTCGGTTTACGGTTTCTAAAACGTCTAGTCGCAACAGTTAAATAATAAAAGAAAACACGTAAATCGTAGGCATAGTTAAGGCGGGTAAGTTCTGAAGTTTGCGAAGCTATGCCGACGAAAAATTCGTCTGTAAATTCGGGCAGTTCGTCCTTTATTAAATTAAGTTTTTCCAACACTTCCGCTTTGCGGAGTTTAAAATAATCTGCCACGGCGTTTTCCTTATTATTTAAATATTTTAATGGTTACGATATTTGTTTAACGTAAAATTTTTTTTTTGCGTTCAATTTGATTTATTTTCAATTTGTTTTACGTTCAAATTATTTGGTCGATTTAATGCATTACTCTAAACAAGCGTATTAAAATAAGGCATACGGAAGTCGTTCGATTTTATCTTCTTTATGCCTCAATTTTGTTATATTTCTTTTAAAAATTTTTCTATTCTGTTTAACGCTTCGTCCAATGCTTTTATAGAGTAGGCATAGCTTATTCTCACAAAATCTTTGCCTGAAGCACCAAAAGCAGAGCCCGGAACAACGGCAACCTTTTCTTTTTCGAGCAACTTAAGAGAAAATTCGTCACCGTCAAGTCCTGTTGATTTTACGGAAGGAAATACGTAAAAAGCTCCTTTTGGTTCAAAACAATGCAGTCCCATTTCATTGAGGCGTGCAAGCAAATATCTGCGGCGTTTGTCGTATTCTTCGCGCATTGCGGCAACGCTTGCAAAACCGTCATCGAGACCTTCTTCGAGAGCGGCTATCGCTGCATATTGACTTGCCGTAGGAGCGCACATAATCGTATATTGATGGATTTTATATGCGGCATAAGCAATTTCTTTAGGGGCGGCAAGGTAGCCGAGTCTCCAACCTGTCATAGCGAACGCTTTTGAAAAGCCGCTTACCAAAATCGTTCTTTCCTGCATTCCGTCAAGAGTGGCAATAGAGCAGTGCTTCGTGCCGTACGTAAGGTCGCCGTAGATTTCGTCGGATAAAACGATAAGATTATGTTCAATAATCGTGCTGCGTATTGCTTCCAGCTGTTCTTTGGTCATTATACCGCCTGTAGGGTTGTTTGGATAAGGTAATATCAAAACTTTGCTTTTAGGCGTAATAACTTTCTCAAGCTCTTCTTTTGTGACGATAAAGCCGTTTTCAGACGTGCATTTGATTGCTACGGGCACGGCTCCAGCAAGTTCAACGCATGGCACGTAAGACACGTATGAAGGTTCGGGGATAAGTACTTCGTCGCCGTTATCGAGTAAAGCGCGTAAAGTCAGGTCAATAGCTTCGCTGGCACCGACGGTTACGATAATTTCATCGTTGCAGTTATAATTTAACCCTTGCGACGTTTCGAGATATTTTGCTATAAGCTGGCGAAGTTTCAATATTCCCGCGTTTGACGTATACTGCGTATAGCCTTTCTGAATTGATTTTATAGCTTCGTTACGCATTGACCAAGGCGTAACAAAATCAGGCTCACCTACGCCGAGCGAGATAGCACCTTTAATTTCGCTTACAATGTCAAAAAACTTTCGTATGCCGGAGGGTTTTATATTCTGAACCCTTTTTGTCAATATTTTGCTGTAATCAATCATGCGCCGACTGCCATCCTATGTTCGGAATCGACGTTAAGTTTAACTCCGTCGATTTTATATTTTTTCAATATAAAATGAGTTGCAGTTGAAATAACGCCGTTTAACGTTGAAAGTCTTTCCGAAACGAACATTGCAACTTCTCTCAGTGATTTTCCTTTAAGTATTACGCAGAAATCATATCCGCCGCTCATAAGGCTGACAGAATCGACTTCATCAAACGAGGATATTTCCTCAGCTATTGCCTCAAAGCCTTTTGACCTTTCCGGAGTGACTTTTACTTCGATTAATGCTTGCACTTCTTCAGAATCTTCGTCTGCATTAGTTATTGTAGTGTATTTTACGATAGTGCCGTTATTTTCCATATCGGTTATCGCATCGGCAATTTCTTGCTCGGTTTTTCCAAGCATCTGAGCAATTTTTTTTGCGGTAAGTCTGGCGTCTTCGGTCAGAATGTTTATAATGTCTTTTTGAAGTTTGTCCATAAATCCTCCTATTTTTTTATAATACCACATCAATATTTTATTTACAATGTTTTTTTAACAATTCGCAAAAAACTGAACGGTACTTAAAGATTTGGCTAATTTAAAAATTTAGCTTACGTTAGAAATTCTGCGAAATTCAAATTCGGTTAGAACATATTTTAAGTCTTTATAAACGCATTATGTTTAAATTTGCATCGAGAATTTGAAATTTTTTTTATAATTATTTTTAACTATAATTATTTTTAACTAAGTATAAATTTAGATTATCATCGAACAGGTTTTGAGAATTTGCAAGTTTAAAAATGCAAGTTACGTTTTTTTAGCGCGTCTAAAACGTGGTAGTTTTAAAATGACGCCGAGTAAACAAGAAACGGCGCATAGGGATAATGAAAATGGCAAAGATATCGAATTTTTAAGTTGAAATTTTAATTTAAAAGCAATAATCAATATATGTTGATAATATACGTTGATTCGAAATTTGACGTAGGAAATAAGTTTATAAAACGATGAAAAAATTTGTAAATTTTTTTTATTTTTTACCATAAAAAAAGTTGACAATAACGTTTTTATATTGTATATTTTAACAGTCGCTTTGAGTAGTGCGATGGGGTGTGGCTCAGTTTGGTAGAGCGTCTGGTTTGGGACCAGAATGTCGCAGGTTCGAATCCTGTCACCCCAACCAAATATAAACGTATGGGCGGTTGCTCATTCGGGCCTTTAGCTCAGTTGGTTAGAGCGGTCGGCTCATAACCGATTGGTCCGCGGTTCGAGTCCGTGAAGGCCCACCAAAAACGATATAACAGTTTATATATAGGTATGGTCCGGTAGTACAGTTGGTTAGTACGCCAGCCTGTCACGCTGGAGGTCGAGGGTTCGAGTCCCTTCCGGATCGCCATTATTTACGGCAACGACTTAGTCGTTGCCGTAAATGAAAAAAAGATTATGCCTCGGTAGCTCAGTTGGTAGTAGCAAGGGACTGAAAATCCCTGTGTCGGTGGTTCAAGTCCGCCCCGAGGCACCATACGACTTTGCTGGTGTAGCTCAATTGGCAGAGCAGCTGATTTGTAATCAGCAGGTTGTTGGTTCGATTCCGATCACCAGCTCCATATGGAGAGGTTCCCGAGTGGCCAAAGGGAGCAGACTGTAAATCTGTTGCTGTTAGCTTCGATGGTTCGAATCCATCCCTCTCCACCAAGAAAACCTGAAACATTGTTTCAGGTTTTTTGTTTTGATAATCGTTTCATAACGTTTATAAACTTTTAGTGTATTAACTGCTGACTGTAAATTGTTAGTCTATAAATTGTTGACGTAATAACTGTTGGTTAATAGTTAGCAAAAAAAATTGATAGTGCATAAGCCGTTAGTTGCATAAACGTTGCGGAAAACTATTTAATTTTTAAACTTTTTTCATATTAGCATTTTCATTTGAATTTAATTTTTGTTTTAAAATTTGATTTATACAAGTTGTTGCATAAAATTATAAAAATCGCATAAAATATTATTTTTATGCATAAAATTTAATTATTTTTGCATAAATTTATATTTAATTGCATAAAACATACTTTAAATAAATTTGATAAAAACTTTCTAGATTTAAACTTAGCATAGAAATTTATTTATTCAATAAGTGTTTATCGACTAAAACATATCGACTCTAATTAATATCCGAATTTAATATTAAGATATTTAATATTAAAACGTAAATGATGCAGAAAAGTTGAGTAATAAAGCGGAATGATTGTGCAATTTAATCATTTAACGATTAAGTTTGCAATAAACGTTAATTTTTTAAATTGAAGTTTTCAATTATTGTTTTACATTGAATTTATGTTGAATTTTTATTTAATTTAAAGCTAAATTAAAAGCTGAATTTTTATTAAATTTTAAACTGAATTTTCAGTTAATCAAACGGCAAATTTACATATAATTTTAAGTTGTTACAATCGTAAACAGTTCTTTTTTTAGCTGAGTTTTTTTGCGTTTGGCTTTGTTTATAACCTGATTTTTTTATTGCTTTTTACTTGACTTTTTAATTTAGAGGTTGCACAATTAATAAAATAGTTAAAGAGGTTAAACAAAATTCAATGGCAAATAACGAAAGAAAAGGCTGTAAAAAAAGTTCCGTTGTAATTAATAATTCCGATAATTCATCTGCGGAAAAAAATGAGATGCTTGAAAGTTCTGACGGGGCAAATGCAGAAAACGTTCTCACAGAGGACATCAAACAGGCAACCGAAAAGGTTGACGGCGAATTTATAGAGAATAGCGCCGAAACAGATTCAAATGACGACTCAAAAGAAGACAAAGTTTCAAAAAAGAACAGTACGGCGCGTACTTTAACTAAAAGGATTGCATTTTCTGCGGTCTTTATGGCATTGATTATTGTGTTTACGTCTTTTGTAAAAGTTCCTATAGGAATCGGCGGATATATACACCTTGGCGATTTAATGATTTATCTTTGCGCCAGCGTGCTGCCTCTTCCTTTTGCGCTTATCGTTGCAGGCGTTGGCGGTGCGTTGTCTGACGTTATAGCAGGTTATCCTATATGGGCACCTTTCACGCTTGTTATAAAAATGTTGTTGGTGCTTTGCTTTACTCCTAAAAAAGATACGGTTTTGTGCGTAAGAAATTATATCGCGACAGCAATTTGCCTTGTAATAACTATGGTAGGTTATTTCTTTGCCGAAGTTATCATTTACGGCGATTGGGGTGCGTATATCAATATGCCGTGGAATTTAATTCAGGCTTTGATTAGCGGTGTTGTATATATAATCATTGGAATCGCATTCGACAAATTGAAAGTTAAGGAAAAGCTTTTAAAACTTTAATACGATAAAATTTTAAACGGATAATAATTTAAGTTTACGAATTAATATATTGCTTACGGATTAATTTGTAGCTTTGTTTAAAATATTTTAGCAATATAATTGCATAATGAATTGCATAATATAAATTAGTTATCGATAAACTAACGTAGAAATATTTCAACGTATTTTCCGTTTAGTGCGTCGAAATAAGTCAGTGTATATGCGCTTGCAGGTCGATTATGGAAGAAATTCAAAAACAACTTAAAAATACGATTGAGGAACTGATAGAAACGTCGAAAATAAAAGAAGGGCAAATTTTTCTTATTGGTTGTTCGACGAGCGAAGTTTGCGGATATAAAATCGGTTCGCATTCTGCCGAAGACGTCGGGAAAGCACTTTTTGAGGTTGCTTATAAAACGCTTAAAGAAAAAGGCATATATATTGCCGTTCAATGTTGCGAACATCTTAACAGGGCTATTGTTACGGATAAAGAATGTGCAGACAGATACGGACTCGAGGTTGTGAACGTTGTACCATGGCTTAAAGGCGGTGGAAGTTTTGCGACTGCTGCATATTACGGACTTAAAAATTCCGTTGTCGTTGAAACAATAAAAGCCGACGCCGGCTTGGATATAGGCGGAGTCATGATAGGAATGAGATTAAAAGAAGTTGCGGTTCCGGTCAGACTTAATAACAATAAAATCGGTGATGCTTACGTCGCAGGTGCCAGAGTTCGTCCGAAATTTATCGGCGGAGAAAGAGCGCATTATGACGAAGATTTGAAATAAGTATTTTTAAACGGTTGCAAATAATTTGCTCATAAATAATTTTCTTAAAGTCTTTTTAAAGCATATAAGTCTTTATAAAAACATAAGTCTTTAAAAAAATATGTCTTTATAAAAGCATAAGTCTTTTTAAATTAAAAATAAGGTGTTTTATTGCGTTAAAAATTTTAACGTTTAAAAAGCCGTTGAAATTTAAAAATTACTGAATTTGAAGTTATAATTAAGTTCACTTAATAATTAGGTTTGCTTAATTATAACTTTTTTTACGTTATTATATAAAATTTTTGTTTTACTTATTTATTTACTTATTTAACTTATTTATAAAAATCATTTTGAATTGTTCCTTTTAAAATTTTTTGTAAAGCTTATTTTAAAAATTAAGAAATAGTTTTGAACGTTATCGTAAAATTTTCAGTGAAATTGCATAAATGTAATTTGGTTGCGTGTTATTTTAAAATTTTAGCGTATAGTGATTTTCCTTTTACAGTAGATAATGTATTTAATGGGTATGAATATAAATTAGCATAAACATTGCTATAAAAATTTCAATAGATTTTTTGATGCTAAAATAGACAATTTAATTTTATTTTTTTCCAAAAGCGGCAATAATTCTTATACAAAGTCTGCTGATTTTAGTTATCATTTTTTCGGAGGATAATATGACGGTTACTTACGGTCCGGTTGCGGACGATTTTGTAGTAAAACTTGACGGCGAATTTGATGAAAGTGTGGCAAAAGACGTTCGGGAAACCCTCGACACGTTGATTGATACTTTTGAATTTAAACGCTTGATTATAGAAATGTCCGACGTAGATTTTTTAGATAGTACGGGGATAGGGGTAGTGCTCGGCAGGTTTAAAAAGTTGCGGAAAATAGGCAGATCGCTTTGCGTTAAAAACGTTAATCGCCAGGTAGACAAGGTTTTTTCAACGTGCGGTTTATACGATATAGTTTATAAATTATAATTTGCGAAATTATAATTTGTAAAAATTATAACTTATTATAGTTGATAAAGTTTAGTAATAGATTTAGAGTTCAGTAAATTTTCAGGGCAAATTTAAAGGAGATAAAATGAATTATTTTAAAATGCAGATTTTAGGTATATCTGAAAACGAAAAATTTTGTAGAAGTGCAATTGCGGCGTTTTGCGTAGGACTTGCGCCCAACGTTGAAGAAATAAACGACGTAAAAACTGCCGTTAGCGAGGCGGTTACAAACGTTATCGTTCACGCATATGACGGAGAAGGAGAAGTAGGAATCGAAGCTTACATAGAAGAGAATAAACTTACGGTCGTTATTTCCGATACGGGAAAAGGAATAAGCGACGTGATAAAAGCTCAGGAACCGTTTTATTCGACAAAAAGCGAAGATGAAAGAAGCGGTATGGGCTTTACCGTTATGCAAACGTTTATGGATAGCTTAAACGTAGAATCTGAAATAGGAAAAGGCACGAAAGTCACGATGACAAAAGTTTTTGGAGGAAAATGTTAGACTATTCTATGACCGTTGAGCTTATAAAAAAGGCTCAAAGCGGCGATTTAAGTGCCAAAGATGAATTAGTTTCCGGCAATTTGCCTCTTATAAAATCGGTCGTAAAACGTTTTATGGGGCGTTTAGAATATGACGATTTAATGCAATTAGGTTCTATGGGATTTTTAAAAGCGGTTATGAATTTCGACGAGACGTTCGGCGTAAAATTTTCGACGTATGCCGTTCCGATGATTATGGGCGAGATTAAAAGATTTTTACGCGACGACGGAATGATGAAGGTTTCTAGGTCCATGAAGACGCTTAACTATAAAATAAATAAGTTTGTCGAAGAATATAAAGCAAAAAATCAAAAAGAACCGACGATTTCCGAAATCGCCGAAACGCTGGGCGAGGACAGCCATGACGTGGTTTTTGCTATGGACGCCGCAAAAATGGTGACGTCTATTTATGCCGAAAACGATGACGGCGAAATGAACGTTCTTGACAAGTTGCCTGACGAAAACGGGCTGAATATGTTTGACAAGTTACTTATAAAAGACTCCATAGCCAAGCTTTCGGCAAGAGAACAGAAAATCATAATGCTAAGATATTACAGAGATAAAACGCAAAGCGAGGTAGCCGAGATGCTCGGAATTTCTCAGGTTCAGGTTTCGCGTTTGGAGAGCAAAATTTTGATTAAATTGAAAAATAATCTTGACGGGGAAGATAAAAACGAGACGTAAATTTGTATGACGTTTTGCGTTTTTTGTCGATTAATTTAGCGTAATTTAATTCAGCGTTTGAAAACTTTCAAACGCTTTTTACGTTTTGATTTTTAAAAACAATCGTTTTGATTTTTAAAAACCAATTTAGAATTTTTTGTTTTCAACGTATATTTGTTCGATTCGGAATTTAATTGCGTATAATTTTGAATAATTTTACGGCTTTTTCCAAAAATAATTATATGGAATTTGATATAAGGTTAAAAGAAATCAAGACAAAAGAAGAAATCGTAGAAGGTGCAAATTGGAAAAAGAGAGATATTTAAAGCTTATAAAGGATACAACGCCTAAAACCAATATGGTAAGAACGCTTGTTCTTTCGTTTACGGTCGGCGGTTTAATTTGTTGTGTGGGGCAGGCAGTATCGGACGTAATTATGCTGATTTCTCCTGCCATGGCAGAAACCGAAATGAAAATGTGGACTACGATAGTTATGATTTTTTTAGGTTCGTTTTTCACGGGCGTAGGATTGTACGACAAATTGGGATATTATGCCGGTGGCGGTTCGATTATACCTATAACGGGTTTCGCAAACTCAATAGTGTCGCCGGCAATGGAATATAACCGTGAAGGAATTGTGTTCGGCGTATGTGCAAAGATGTTTACGATAGCGGGACCGATTATCGTATTCGGCATAGTATCTTCGGTAATAGTAGGACTTATAGGAATGTTTTTTGTATGAAATGCGGTGAGAGAACTTTTATTTTTGATAAACCCGTTTACGTAAGAAGCGGTTATACGATAGTCGGCGATAAGGAAGGAAAAGGCAATTACGGAAATTATTTCGACGTAATTTTAGCCGATGACATCTGGGGGCAAAAGTCCTATGAAAGGGCGGAATGTAAAATGCATAAAGAAGCCGTTTTGGGAGCAATGCAAAAAGCCGGTATAGACGAAAGCGGCATAGGCCTTATGCTGGCAGGCGATTTAATGAACGAAATAGTAGGAAGCAGTTTTGCAGCTAGGGATTTTAATTGCGGATTTATGGGGCTCTATAACGCATGCGCAACGTTTGGCGAAGCATTGTTATTAGGCTCGATGTTAATTTCGGCAGGATATGAAAAGTACGTCACTTGTTCGTCAAGCAGTCATTTTTCTACCGCTGAGAGGCAATACAGATATCCGTTGGAACTTGGCACGCAAAGAACGCCGACGTCGCAGTGGACGGTTACGGGAGCAGGTTGTACGGTATTGTCTGCTGAACCCGGCGAGGAAGATTTTCCGCTCGTTACTTCGGGAACGATAGGTAGAGTAATCGATATGGGCGTCGAAGACGAAGCGAACATGGGCGGAGCTATGGCGCCTGCTGCCGCAGATACGATTATAACTCATTTAAGAGATACAAAAAGAGACGCGTCGTATTACGATTTAATTCTGACGGGCGACTTAGGAAAATACGGAAAGGAATTGTTGTTATATATTCTTAATGACGAAGGATATAGCGGAATAAATAATTTGCAGGACTGCGGAGCAATTTACTTTAAAGATAATCAAAAGACGGAGCAAGGCGGTTCGGGCGCGGGATGCGCAAACACTCTTTTTAACGGATATTTTTTGAAAAAGATGTTAGTCGGGGAATATTCAAAAATTTTATTTGTCCCTACAGGCGCTTTGCTTAGCCGCGATACACCGTTGCAAAAAGAAACCATTCCGTCTATAGCGCATGCGGTATCCTTTGAACTAAAATAATTTGGGCTGTAAGTGCAAACTAAGTAAATTAACTGAAATGCAAAATATCATATAAATTTAATACGTGGTTTAAAACTTAACGTGAATTTGTAAAGCTTTTATCGTTAAAATCTTATCGTTTTTAATCGATTTTCAGTTTTTAACCATATAAGTATTATAAAAAACGCAAGTTTTCATAATAAAACTAACGTAATTAACTAAAGAGAGGATAAAATTGGAAATATTTTTGACCTATTTAAAAGTTTTTTCGATAGGCGGACTGATTTGCCTTATCGGACAAATATTTATAAATAAAACTGAAGTATCGTCTGCAAGAATACTTGTAGGCTTTATGTTGTTAGGAGTTGTGTTGGAGGTCGTCGGAGCGTTTTCCTATATGGAAGATTTTGCAAAAGCGGGAGTCACGATTCCGATTATGGGATTCGGAAGTTCGCTTGCAAAAGGGGCATTAAAGGGCGCTGCTACCGACGGACTAATCGGTGCCGTTACGGGCGGAATGACGGCGGTTGCCGCAGGATTGACCGCGGCGATTGTTTTCGGATTTATATTTGCGTTGATGTTTAAATCCAGAACAAAAGAATTGTAAAAGTAAATTTTGTTGCGTGATACGGAAAAAAATTTAAAGTTTAAAGCGACAAAACAAAATTTAAATTGTTTGGCTGATTTGTTTTACTAACAATGTTTTAATTTACCTAATGGGCAACGGTTTTTGCAAAAATTTTGATTGTCAAAGCGTTTGATTTTTTGGAAAATATCTATTGTTTAAATTGCTTTAATGCATATGTAAAAGGCGTTTTATAGCGCCTTTTTTCTGTTTTTTTTGCGTTTAAAAATTACGAAAAAATATTTGAAATTTATCGAAACAGGAATTTTTTTGTCGAAAAAGGAATATATTTGCGTATGCAATCAAAAAGATGTAAAAGGCGAATAAAAGCGGTCGTTTCGCTTTTAGTGATTGCCGCAATTGCAATATGTATAGCGTGTTACTGCAAAAATTCTTTCGAACCGGTATTTTTGGAAACCAGTAAAGCGACTGTAAACGCTTTGGCTATCGAAGCTTTGAACAGTGCCGCAAAAATCGCTACTGAAAAAGAATATTCCGATTTTTTTTCGTTTGAAGGTAGCGGCGAAACAAAAGTATTGAAATCAAATTCCTTGTTGATAAATAAACTTGCGAGAGAAATTTCCGAAAAGGCGCAGGAAGAGCTT
>JBJETY010000085.1:0-18832 GCA_051883555.1 Christensenellales bacterium
GGCATATTCGTAAAGAGCCAGCGGAGAATCGCAGACGTACACGGAATTTGCTCCGAGTTTCGTAAATACCTTTTCAACCGTTTTTCTCTCGGCAACTTTCATTGCGCTCGTTACCAACACGAGAGCGGTAAATTTTCGCTTTATTATCCCTTCAGGCAAAATTTTCTTGAAAAACTCTTTAAATACTAAAACGGCGGTATTTGCGTCAACAATAATACCTTCTTTTACAGGATACACGGGTTTGGAATTGCCGAGCATGGAAGTGTGCATATTTTTAGCTTTATATCCAACTTCTTTGACTACGTTTCCGTCGCCTTGCAACAAAGCGATATTCGGCTCTCGCAAAACAAGCCCTACTCCTTTTTGGAATACGGTGAAAAAAGACGAACCCAAATCGATAGCAAACTCTAATTGCGCCATATTTTCTCCTTAAAGTATTCTGATATCTTTTCTGTCGGAAGCCCCATAATATTGTCATAGCTTCCTATTATTTTTTCAACGCATACTCCGTCCTGAATTCCGTAACTTCCCGCTTTGTCGAACGGTTTAAAAGCGTCGACGTAATTTTCAATTTCTTTTAAATTCATCTTTTTGAATTTAACTCTGCTAAGGTCGTAAAAAACCGACTTTTCGCCGTTTCCGACTATACAGACGCCCGTTATAACTTTATGCCATTTTCCGCTAAGTCCCGATAAGGTATCGACTGCGTCCTTTCTGTCTTTCGGTTTGCCGAGCACGCGTTTGCCCGAAACGACGATAGTGTCGCTGGCAATCACCGTATCCTTTCCGTTAAATACGCAAAGAGCTTTCCTTTCGGCAAGCTCCATAGCAATTTTTTTCGGCCGATGAGACGAGGGCGTTTCGTCAACGTTTGCCGCCACCACCGAAAATTCTTCAAATATTTTCTTTAACAGCTCCTGCCTGCGCGGCGAAGCCGAAGCAAGTATAATCATAAAATTTCAAGCGCTTTTCCGTATGCTTCTTTAAACTCGTTAGCGGCTGTCAAAGCGTCTTTAATCTCAAGAGAACAATCTCCTTCTGTCTCTGTTTTGACAATTACGGAATCGCCCAGAACGTCGCAACTTATGCCCGTTATTACGCTCGACATACTTCTGTCGAAACTTTCCGCGATGCGAAGAATAACCGAAAGTTTCTTAATTGCGTCAAGGTCGTCCACCGTCAACATATCTTTATACTTTATAAGTTCTTCACGGTTGAACTCCGCTTTGCGGTGACCGCCTGCCACAAAAGACGCAAGAACAAGGTCTTTATGAGGAACACCGTAAAGGTTGCTGTTCAAGATAATATAACTACTGTGTTTTTCGTGATGATAATATTTGATTCTCATTCCGCTGTCGTGAAGGAGAGCGGCGATTTTCAAAACTCTGACGTACATTCTCGGCAATTTGTGCAATACTTTAAGTTGTTTAAAAAGTTGTATGGACAAATTATAAACGTGTTCGGCATGCGTCTGGTTGATATCGAAATACGCCATAAGCGTATGCAAACTGTGACCGAGAACGTCGCTCAAAGGTTTTTCGGCAATTCCAGGCACCGCATAACGGAACATCGCTCCTTCACGCAGACCGCAACCCGAAATAGTAATTTTATCGAATTGCACGTATTTTACAACCGCATTGATAGCGGCAAGCGCGCTAGGGAAAATGTCCGCTCTTCCGCTCGAAAGACCCTTAATTTTCATCGTGCTGTTAAGGTCGAGCGATTTCATTGTATTGTAAATCTGTTCGAACTCGCTACCCGGGACTTCATAATTGTGCGTCATGTTGAAAGGATACTTTCTGACCATACGGCTGATTCTTCCGAGATTTCTGAAAGAACCGCCGACGCCGACAAGTTGAGTATCAGGCTCGATTGTTTTAAGCCAAGGAATCTTTTCAAGATGCTCGGTAATGAAATCCTGAATCTTCTGATTTCTGACCTGAGGCGCGTCCGAATCGTTTTTAAACAAGTCCGTCAAAGTGACGGCGCCGTACGGAAGCGACTCGAAATTGATAAGATTACGACGGTTATAATAAATAAGATTTATACTTCCGCCGCCGATTTCCATAATAAGGCCTCTCGGTATATCCATACTGTTGATAACGCCCTGATAGACAAGCATTGCCTGTTCTTCAACGGATAAGACTTTTATCTTGATTCCGCAAGTAACGGCAACTTCGTCAAGAAAACTCTTCTGATTTTTTGCTCTTCTTATCGCCGCCGTGGCATAAGCATAAATTTTGTCAATATGGTTTGCATCGCATAGTCTGCGAAACATTGTTAAAGTTTTAATAGCCTGAGCAACTCTTTGCGGCTTTAAAAAGCCGTCACCGTCAAGGTCCTGACCCAATCTGACGCTTTCTTTAAGTTCATCGAATACGACGAAATATCCCCCTTCCAAGATATTTACCAAAACCATTCTCGCCGAATTCGAGCCGATATCGATAATTGCAATCTTTTCCATTTAGTTCTTCTCCAAACTGCTTTCGTTAATTTACCTGACTAATTATAACACACCGAAAACGGCGTTTCAATAGCAAATTAATTTTTTCGGCACTTTTTTATCCATATTTTCCGCAAAAACGACAAAAAAATAACCTGCAAAAAATAACTTTTGCAGGTTTTAATCCGCTTATTGCTTAACTAACGGCAAAATTTATTCGCTATCGCATATATGCCATGCGCAACGCGATAAAACGAAATTTTTGCCGTTTTAAATTTTGTCCTTAACGCCTATAACTTTTGTTTTAAAGCTCATCACTTTTATTTTAGCGTTCAAAACTTTTTTCTTTCACGTTTATGTTTTTATCTTTCACGTCAAAGCGGACGGTGGAATAAACCACGTTCAAGCAGACGGCAGGATAAACGTAGCTTTGTTATTTTTTCTCGACGTCGTCGCAAATTTTAATACATTTCGACGGGCACTTTTCGGCGCACGTCTTACACCCCGTACATTTAGAATAATCTATTACAGGCAAATCGTTTACCATAGTAATCGCACCGCTTGGGCATAATTTCGAGCAAAGTCCGCAGCCAAGACACCCTTTTTTGCAGAAAGAACGGACTTCTTTGCCTTTTACGCAGTTTTTGCATGCAATATAAACCGCGGCGCTTTTCGGAATACGCGCAATGAGATGTTTAGGACAAACGTTCAGGCACTTTCCGCATTTAATGCACATTTCTTCTTTTATGAGCGCGTAACCGTCGTCGCCGACTTCGATAGCATGCGTCGGACAAGCGTCCGTACAACTGCCCATACCGAGACAGCCCCAATCGCAGAGTTTTCTGCCGCCTGCCAACATCTCCATAGAACGACAATTTCCGTATCCCATATAATCGTATTTATCGACTGCATTGTTTCCACCGCAACAGCAAACGACCACTTTCGTTTCTTCTCCGGAATCGGATATGCCTAAAATCTTAACTATTTCGTCCTTATTTGCTTTTGACGTTGCATTGCATGCGCTAAGCTCCGCTTTCTTTTCGACTAACGCTTTTGCAAAAGCCGCACAGCCGGCAAATCCGCAGCCGCCGCAATTTGCTCCCGAAAGCAATTTTTCCACTTTTTCTATTCTGTCGTCCTGTTTAATCGCAAGTTTTCTTCCTAATACGGCAAGCAAAACGGAAAACAAAGCCGCAAGAACAAGCAGAATCAACGACGAATACAAAATTGTCATAGGGTTGACGGCCGACGTCAAGCCGACCGTTAAATACGTCATAGGATTTACTGAAATCATAATCTTCACCTCCTATCCCACCATGCCGGAAAAGGCGACGAACGCCATACTCATAATACAAGCCGTAATGAGCGTTATAGGAAAACCTTTGAAAGGCTTCGGAATGTCTGCATATTCTATCTTTTCTCTTATGCCGGCAAGCAATAATATCGCGACCGTAAATCCGACGCCGCTGAAAACGCCGTTAAGGAAAAATTGAAGCAGACTAAGTCCTGTTGAAACTCCGTATGTATTTACGTTCAAAATAGCCACGCCGAGCACCGCACAGTTTGTCGTTATGAGAGGAAGATAAACGCCGAGTGCCGAATACAAAGCAGGGGCGAACTTTTTAAGCACCATCTCTACGAGCTGAACGAGAGCTGCTATAACTAAAATAAACGAAATCGTCTGTAAATATTCCACGTGCAAAGCAACGAGCAATTTCTGTACAAGCCAGGCAAAAATCGACGCAACGCCCATAACGAATATAACTGCAAGTCCCATGCCGAGAGCCGTATCCGTCTTTTTGGAAACGCCTAAGAACGGACATATACCGAGGAACTGACTCAAAATGAAATTATTTACGAAAATCGCCGAAACAATTAAAATCAGAAATTCCATTATTCGTTTCCTCCTTCGGCTGAGATTTTATTTTCGGTTGCAGAAGCAGTCGACGTTTGCGAACCGCTTTTCGTCGCAGCTGCCGCCGATTCGGTTTTATTTTCGCTGATTTTTGCCTTTTCTTTTTCTTCCGAGCCTTGAAACGCTTCTGTGATTCTTTGCTCTCTTTCGGCGCTTTCAATCAATGCGATTTGTTTTTGTTCTCTCTCGTCTTTACGCTTTTTCGCATAATCGGAAATTGCGTTGATAACCGCCATCAAAATTCCGAAAACAAGGAAGCCGCCTGCAGGCAAAATGAAAATGTTCATCGAAACGCTTTCCAACGCCGAGAACTTGACTCCCATCTGAAGTCCTGCAAGTTCGCCGTAAAACAAAGTGCCCGCTCCGAGAAATTCTCTTATAAGTCCGATTAACATGAGCGACGCCGTAAATCCGAGTCCCATTCCGAGACCGTCAAGCGCGGAATCGAGAACTTTATTCGTCGACGCAAACGCTTCGGCTCTTGCAAGAATTATACAGTTTACGACTATGAGCGGCAGATATATGCCCAGCGACTCGTATAACGACGGTATGAACTTTTGCAGTATCATCTGTACGAGCGTAACGAACGTTGCTATGATGAGAACGTACGCAGGAATTCTGACCTTATCGGGAATTACCTTTCTTAGCAACGAAACTAAAATATTCGAACATACGAGAACGAAAGTTGCGGCAAGTCCCATACCCATTCCGTTTACCGCTCCGCTGGTTACCGCAAGCGTCGGACAAGTACCGAGAACGAGTCGGAAAACAGGATTGTTCTTTACTATGCCGTTTGCTATTATTCCGCCTTTTTGTTTGAGGCTCTGATTGAAATTTATACTATTTCCGTTCGATTTCATTTTAAGCCTCCTTTATAGTATATTGATTGTAGCTGTAAGCTACGGCTTTAAGCGCGCTGAGTACGGCCTTTGTGGTTTTCGTAGCGCCCGACACGTAAACGTCGCTTGTTTTCGCTTCGTTTCCGCCGACCGTAATCTGCGTCGTATCGACGTCGGCAAGATTTATGCCTTTAAATTTCAAAAGGTTGCCCTCGCTTAAAACTTTGCTGCCTATTCCGCTTGTTTCTGAATGAGAATAAACGGAAACCGAATCGACTATGCCGTCGGTTACGGCGAACAATATCTGAACCGTTCCCGAGTATGCTCCGCTTCCGGTTGCAAGATACACCACCGTCTTTATATTTCCTTTGGCAGGCGTTTCATAAACGACGAAACAGCTTTCTACAAAACTCTTTTCGCCGCTTTTGTTAATCACTCTTTCTTCCGATTTTTCAATCTGCGCGTCGGTAACGCCGTAAGTTTCGCTTATCTTTTTTATCATTGCGCTGTCGGAATCAACGTACGTAAAATAGTTGACGACGCCAAGCAATAAACCTGCTACAAGAGCAATAGACGTAAGGACTATTATGCATTTCATAATATCTTTTGTGGATTCGCTCATAGCTTTTTTAATCTCAGCCATTTACTCCTCCTTCGGACGCCTCACTTGCCTTTTCAGCCTTAGCCCTTTTCTTTTCTTCGCGTTTCAATTTTATTTCTTCGATAACGTCTTTCGGCGTTTTTGCCAAAGTACCGAAAGGTCTGACTTTGATTTTATCAAGCAGAGGCGTAACGATATTCATAAGCAATATCGCATAGGAAACGCCTTCGTTCATCGATGAAAATCTCCTTATGATTACGGTCAAAAGACCTAAGCCGACGGAATAGATTATAACCGCTACGTTGGTATTAGGGCTTGTCGCATAATCGGTCGCCATAAAGAAAGCGCCGAAAAGCAAACCGCCGCCAAGAAGATATGAAAGTATGTATTCGCCGACGTAACCGGTATTCGCATAAAATATCGCCGTAAACAAAACGGTAGTTCCAATGTATATCGTCGGAATTTTCCAATCGATGACGCGACGTATAAGAAGATAAATGCCGCCGATCAAAATTGCGATGGCAGATACTTCGCCTGCGCTTCCGCCGATTCTTCCTAAAAACATATCGAGAAAATCGACGCCGTTAGCCGGATTTACGCCCGCTTCGAAAGCCGATTTTACGTTTGCAAGCGGAGTCGCGCCCGTTACCGCGTCGGGCAAAGCCGGGAAGGTGCTGCCGAACGCTTCGGAAAAATACGAAACCAGCCCTGCGCCGCCTGCCGTAGACCAATCTACGGGAAGAACGAATTTAGTCATAACGCTCGTCCAGGCAAGCATTAAGAATATTCTTGCCGTGATAGCGGGATTGGCAAAGTTCCTTCCTATTCCGCCGAAAAGCATTTTGACGATTATTATAGCAAACACGCCGCCGACTACGGGTACGTATATAGGAACGACCGGAGGCAGATTTAAAGCAAGAATTATTCCCGTAACTATCGCCGACAAGTCGTTTATGCTCTGCTCTTTTTTTCTTATCTTGTTGAACACGAATTCGGACAAGACGCACGTCGCTACGCTGATGAGCGTTATCATAAGCGGATACAAGCCGTATATTGCAACCATAGCGATTACGGCAGGCATTAAAGCTATGATAACGTCAAGCATAATGTTTTTTGTCGTCTTGCCTGAAGTGATATGGGGTGACGATGAAACTAAGTATTTACTCATTTTTCTCCCCCTTCTTTAATTATTTTCTTGGCAAGTCTTATCGCCGATAAAAGCGGCCTTTTTGCAGGACAGTTGTACGAACATACGCCGCATTCTATACAGCTCATCGGATTCATCGTTTTAAGTTTTTCAGTGTGCGATTCGATAACCATAGGTTCGATACGACTCGGATTGAGATTCATCGGACAACCTCTGACGCATCTGCCGCAGTTTATACACTGCGTAGGTTTTGAAAGGTTGACCTGCTTTTCGGTAAGAAACAAAAGCGACGACGTACCCTTTGTGGTAACGGGAAGAAGATTGCTGACCGAAAATCCCATCATAGGTCCGCCCGAAACGACTTTTCTCGTAGCTTCGACGGGAACCGAACCGATAACCTGATTGTAAATATATTCAAAACTTATTCCGTTTCTTACAAAATAATTGCCCTTCTTTTCAATGCCGTCGCCGGAAAGAGTCATAGCTCGCATATAGCAAGGCTCGCCTTTGTCTATCGCGCGGCAGACGGAATAAGCCGTATGAACGTTTGCAACAACTACGCCTGCGTCCATAGGCAAAGCGCCCGTCGGAACAATTCGTTTAGTCAAAGAATATATAAGCTGTTTTTCCGCGCCTTGCGGATATTTCGCTTTCAAAGCGACTATTTCTATACCTTCGGGAGCTATGGATTTTAAATAAGCGATAGCTTTTTTCTTGTTGTTTTCGATACCGACAAAAGCCTTATCGACGCCGAGCACCGTTTTTAAATATTCAATGCCCTTTAATATTTCTTCGCCTCTCTCAAGCATAAGACGATAGTCGCACGTTATATACGGCTCACATTCCGCGCCGTTAATTACAAGCGTATCGACAGGTTTCGAAGGAGACAGTTTTACGTGCGTCGGAAAAGTTGCGCCGCCCATACCTACGATTCCCGCCTCACGGATACGTTCGAATAAATTTTCCTTTGTAGGCTGAGTAATCGGCGGCAAGCTAACCGTATCGTATTTGAAATCGTTTTCGATTTCAACGTGCATCACCTTTACTCCCGTTGCGTTAGGAAGTTTTTTAAAACCTTTTACCACGCCCGATACGGAAGAATATACGTTTGCGGAAACGAAACCGTTTGCTTCCCCGATTTTAGTGCCGACCTTTACGTGGTCGCCTTCTTTCACTATCGGTTTAGCGGGCGCTCCGATATGTTGCGACAGAGAAATTGCTAAAAATTGCGGAGAGTCAAATTCTTCCAAAGGCAAATCTTCCGTAAATTTGCTTTCGGGTGGATGAGTTCCGCGTTTAAAAGTTCTTAACATAATTCAAATTCCTTATTTATGCCGTTTTTCAGGCATATATTCGTCTTGCATCAAAAACTATATGCAAAATATATTTTATTATATATATTTCACGATGTCAAAGATATTTTTCCGCTTAAAGCCGCAAAATTAATTTATGCGACAAAATATCGCAAAATCGTCGCACGAAAATAAATGTAAAATATCGCTCGTGAAATATCGCTATAAACGAACTTTGCCTACGACTCATATAAACGGCAATCGGATAGAAATTCATTTAAGCGATTAGCTCAACCAAACGTTTTGGTTTAATCAAAGTTATTGGTTTGCCGAACGTAAAAGAGAGCCTAATAGCTCTCGTCGTTCGACGTTTTACGCAACGTCGATTTAAGTTATGTCAAAATTTTGACGCCGCTTAATCCAACTCCTTAATTCTGAATTTTTTCATACTTAATTTTTTCGTTATGCGTTTATCCGTCCGCCGTTTAAAGCGATTCCGATTTGCACTTTTCCTTAACGGTTGCCGATTTTTTTGTCAGCTTTTCTTTTTCTTTTTAAAATACTGCACGGCCTTACCTGCAATTCCTATAACCGATAAAGCTATAAGAAAATATCCGAACGCTTTTTTCAACAACTCGCCGTCAAGCCCCGTTGCCCAGAACGACGACGCTATCGCCATGCCTATTGCGGGTATAAGCACAAAAAGTACTCGTTTTAGTTCGACGAGTTTGTTTTTGAAATGAAGAAGCAAACAAACGATACTCATCGGAATAAACGCAACGAGATTTATAAGTTGAGCCGTTTTTTGTCCTACGTCCAAAAAAATAGTCAGAACGGGCACAAGCAAAGTACCTCCGCCCATACCCATACCGCCCAATATTCCTCCGATAATTCCTGCCAATACGTAAATCATCTCACCATCTGAAAACCGGCAAACGCCATAAGAAAATAGAAACTCACGACAAGCGACGCCGTATTCAATCTTTTCAAAAGCGCCGCGCCGATAAGTCCGCCGATTATAACCCCCGATAAAATTTCAATAAAGTTGTCGCCGAGCGGCACTTGCCTGCCGTAAATAATGCCGCTTATTACCGATAACGGCAGTATAATCAGCAATGCGGTTGCGTGCGCTTTTTTTTCTTCGATGCCTAAAACAAACGTCAGAACGGGAACGGCCAACATTCCGCCGCCCGCTCCGAAAAAGCCGTTTGCAAAGCCTACCGCAAGTCCGCCCAAAACGGCATAAAAATTCTGCAATTTTTTCTTGGCGCCGGGCAATTCAAGATATTTATTTTCACTAACTTCCATCACGTTATAGTCTTTCCAAAATTTACGAATATTATAAAAAATGTTTGCCAAAAATTCCTATATATTATATAATTTTTAAAGTCTATATTATATATAATCATAATTCTGCGTTTTTACGCTTATAGACAATAACTTGAAAAGGTAAGGCAATGAAGAAAAGAAACTTATTTATCAATCTGGTTCTGCTTGTTCTTATTGTCTCGCTTTCTGCGATGTTATTTGCTTGTAACAGCGACAACTCATCGGAAAGCGGCGACGAATCTTCAAGCACTACAATCAACTACACGGAAGGTTTGTTAATCGACAACTCCGATTTCGTTGTCGCCGAAACGTCTGCAAGCTATCCTCGTACGGCAGGAAAGTGGACGGGAGCGGCTTTCACGACAGGCGTATACCCTACCGGCGTTACGGCAGGTATAATCGACGTTTCGACAGATTTATACGAAGCCAATAAATCTACCTGGGATAACCTTACAAACCCGGGAAAAGCCGAAGGTTCAGACGACGACCGTATGCTTATGATATACATGCCTAAAAAGGCGGATTCGTCCGATACAACGCACGGAAACACAGCTTACGGATATACTTCGAACTCCTTCACGATTAAGAAAAACACCTATTATAAATTCAGCGTATCCGTCAAAACGGTAGACCTTGACGGCGGCGCGAATAAAGGCGCAAGAATTTATCTTTCTTCCAGCGCCTATGCGGAATTTGCAAGTATAGATACCAACGGCGAATGGGTGACCTACACCGCATACATCGAAGGCAGTCAATCGTCCGACAGCACTCTTACCGTAAACTTCTCGCTCGGATATTATTCTTCGACGATAACCGCCGCGCAACTTACAAGCGGTTACGTATTCTTCGACAACATTAGCCTTGAAAAAATTACCGAAGAAGGCGGAAAGACTCCTGCTCAACAGTTTGCGGAAGCCTCCGTTTCGGCACAGACTAAAAAGATTACTTATTACGTACCTAACGGCGAATTCGATTACGGCACTTTGGCAAGCGGCTCGTCCAGTGCTCTTCCTTCGCTTTGGACGGCTGTAACCGGCGGAAGCAATACGTCTTTTTCAGCCCCTACTACCTACCGCTATAACGGTATCGTCGATACGGAAGAAAACAACTTCAGCGATTTACAAAGCAAACTCGGCACGTCAAGATATATCTATACCAAATACAACACCATAACGACGGAAAAATACGACTCCCTCACCGCAGAAGAACAAGCAAACTATGCTCTTATTGCGGATACGACGCTTTATAGAGAAATCGCCGATACCGACGGTGTCACTGCGGTAAACTACTATTCTATGGTTACGAATCCGGGAGCACCTGCAAACTCTACGTCAAAGGTTTATATGTTGTCAAATACCTATATGACGGCGCAAGGTATTAAATCGAACAGCCCTATCGTTGTCGAAAAAGGAACGTACACAAAAATTTCGGTATCGGTCTTTACGCAACATATCTTCGGTGCCGGCGTTTCCATAAGACTTAGCGGAAACGGCGACGACTTCGCTTTCGAAAATATTTCAAAACCGACGACCGCTCTCAAAATAATCGACGATAAAGAAATAGAAACTTATCAGGTTATAAGCAACGGCACTACAACGTACTACAACAGCAACGGCGAGGTCGTTCCTGAAAGCTACTATGCAGACAGAGCAGGCTCGACAGGCGGTTGGGTAACGTATTCGTTCATAATAAAAGGCAACGATTATATGGACACAAGCTTTAACGTCGAATTGTGGCTCGGCACAGGCGATACAAGCGAAAACACGGAAAAAACAATTTCTTCATTCTCTTCTACAGGATATAGTTCAAAAACAGATTTCAAAACTTATACGGCGGACGGCACTTTCTCTAAAGGTTGGGCTTTCTTCGACGGCGTCAGCGTATCAAAAGTTTCGGAAGCGGAATATAACGCAATAGGCGGAACGGCATTAAGCTATGCTTCAACAAAATCGGAAAGAATCGTTGACGGCGTTACGACGTCGGCAAAAATCGACCTTTCTACCGCAAACGGGCTCAGCCTTAACGCCGACTTTGCAAACGCTACGCCTAGCGCGAACAACTTAAACTTTGACCAGGCCACGTTAGGTACTCCTGACAATTGGACGGCAAACGTCACGGACGGAAAAGTCGACGGCGTATATCTTTCAAGCGATACCGTTGCCGGTACAATCGACGTAAACAGCTTCGATTTCGAATCGTACGGTCTTACGAATCCGGAACTTCCTTACGATTTCGGCTCAAGCAAAATATTTATGGTATACTCACCGGCAAACGAAAAATACACGTTGCAGAGTTCAAGCTTCACCCTTACGCAAAACAACTGCTACCGCATTTCTATATGGCTTAAAACGGAGAACGCTTCAAGCGGAATCAGAGTAAGCCTTATAAACGCCGATACCGACGAAGTCTTAAAAAGCTCATCGGTTATAAACAGCGATGACGTCGACAACGAATATAACAACGGTTGGATCGATTACTCTTTCAACATCAGGGGATATTCGGACAAAGCGATAAACGCGGCTCTTCTTTTGGAATACGGTTACGGAACAAGATGGAACGCTTCGACTCTTAACAGCGGTGCGGGATACTTTGCAAACGCAAGCGTTGTCAATATTCCGCTTTCCACCTACACTACTCTTTCAAGCTCAACTAGTTATTCGACAAGTCAAAGCTATGAAACGACTGAAAGCAGCAAAACCATCTCAAACGGTTCGTTCAATCTTTACGACCTCAGCAAAACCGAAGGTATGAGTGACGGCAATCTTTCAACCGACGTCGGTTACGCTAAAAACTGGACTTTAAACGACAATAAGATAGACGATATAAAAGCAGGCATAATCAAATTCAATTCTGCAGACGGCCTTACGTTCACCGTTAATGCAGGAAGTCAGATTGCAAATCTAATCACGGCTTATCCTTTGCTCAATAAGTTAGGAAATACCACAGCAAGCATTTACGACAGCTGGTTGATTCCAAACGGCGGACCTAGCGCACTTCTCATTGCAAATACGCACGCCACCGATAAATACGCAGTCGGATACGAATCCGATTCAATCAGTTTGAGCGCAAACTCTTATTATAAAATAAGCGTATACGCATATGCGGAAGCAGGCGTTCAATACAGCATATATCTCGACAGCGAAAACACCGTCACCAACTTCTTTGACGAAGCGCCGGCAATCAAAACCGTTACGTCTTCGTCGGGCTGGACGGAATACGTCTTCTATATCGAAGTCGGTCTGAACAGCGTTTCGCTCAATCTCGATTTGTGGCTCGGAGCTAATGCGGACATATTCAGTTTCGCAAATGAAGACGACGCAAAGACTCTCGGATACGTAGTATTCGATTCGGCAGTATGTTCGGCGATTAACGCAGAAGAATTTACCGCCGTTACGCAAAGCGAAAACACTCGTAAAATGTCCTTCCTGACGGACGGATTCGACGCACCTTCAACAAACGCCGAAAGCAAATCTACCCTTTCAACCGCAACCGGCTGGACGGGAGCCGCAGGCGAAAATTGCGTCAAAGCTAACACTAAAACAGGTATCTACTATTATTCGGGAATTTACGGCGACTATGAAATCAGCGACTTGTTCGGTATCAACCTTACGGGCACGATAAACCTTGTCAGCGGAACGCATTATAAAAACGCTTCGCTTGCAAGCGATTATATCTTAATTTCGGACACGACCGGAAAACTTTACAGCGATTCGGCTTGCACGAATCTTGCCGATAACGGTATATATTACAAAAAGTCGGAAAGCGAAATAATAACGCTTGCTACTACAACCGACGAAGAAGACAATTCAGTACTTGCCAAATACGAACTTAACACCGAAGAGCGTGAAGCGTCGTTCATCGAATACGCAAAACTTGCAACGCACAACGGCAAATATGCTCTCGCTATAAACAATATAGCCGAAAGCTCATATTACTACACAAGTTCAAGCTATACGCTCACAAAGGAAAGCACGTACAAAATTTCGGTATTCGTTAAAACCGATATGCTTGACGAAGGAAAAGGCGCTTTCGTTAAACTTACGGCAAGCGGTCTCGATTATGCAGACAGCAAAAAGACTTTCTCGAAGATTGCCGACTCAGATTGGACAGAATATTGCTTCTATATTAAAACAGCGGACACCGACCTTTCAGGAATTACGATTTCTCTCGGTTTAGGCGAAGTCGACGATGAAGACAACCCTACGCTTACGACAAAAGGTTATGCGCTGTTCGACGATTTCAAAATTGAAAAAATCAGCGAAACAGTTTACGACGCGGCAGTTGAAGGAAATTCTCTTATAAAACTCGAAGCAAAAGATTCGGATATTTCAATCGGCGACGACGATACGACGGACGATGAAACGGAATACAAACCTGACCTTACCTATTTGTGGTGGATGATTCCTACAATCATTCTTGCAGTTGCGGTTATAATCGTTATAGTCGTATTCCTTGTAAGAAAATTCAAGGAAAAGCATCCTAAGAAACAGGAAGTCGAAGCAAATTATGAAACCGACGCTACGTCAAGCGAAGCCATCGAACGTAAGCAGGAAGTCTATAAAGACAGATTCGATGAGAGCGAAAACGCAGTAGTAGAAAAGAAAGAAAAGAAGGCCAAAACGAAAAACAAAAAGAAATAGCCAAACGGCTGATTGACTTTGTATCTTAAACAAAGTTTCGGCGATTTCTTTCAGGACATCTCAATAATAAAAAAGGCGTTGCAAATTGCAACGTCTTTTTTTATCGTATCTTATTAAACCTTTCTCTTATTAAACCTTATTATTTAATCTCATATTTAACTTATGTATAAACGCTCCGCTTTTAATTTTTATGTTGATGCTGCGTATTAAATATTTGTAAAGCTCGCTGTTAATGCTATTTTATCGTATTTATCGTCACGTTAATTCGGCGTATCAACTCGGCACGATAAACCGACGTATTAAGCCGCCGTTTACGTCGTATTTAAATGCGTTTTATCTATACCCTATCGACTTCTCGCTTTACGGTTTAGAATATATAATTATCGTTTGAAACTAAAACTTATCGTTTAAAACAAAATCAAAAAGGCATATAAATCTAAAAGCCGATTAAGCTACAAAATATATTCTAAAACCGACGGAAAATACATACATTTCACTATGATAGTATATAAAGTTAAAAAGGACGATACTCTTATCGGCATCGCCAGAAATTTTAAAACAACCGTTGCAAAAATCAAGGAATTAAACAAAATCGAAAACGTACGCTTCGGCGAAAGGCTCATAATAGAAGAGGGCGACGGGAAACACGAATACACCGTAGGTCCGTTTGAAACCCTGACAACCATTGCAAAAAAATTCGGAACGACGGAAGCGGCTCTTAAATCGCTTAACGGAAACGAAGTCAAAATCGGCGAAATAATCAATATTCCTTTATGAGCAAAACCTTTATGAGCAAAACTTTAAACAATAAAATTTTTAAATCGGTTGCAATAGTAACTCTCTTTGCCGTTATGACAAGGGTTTTGTCATTCCTTTTTAAAATCTATCTGTCAAGGGCGTACGGAGCGGAAACGGTAGGATTGTATCAGATATGCCTGTCCGTCCTATTGCTGTTGCTGTCAATCTCAGTCGGCGGAATGCCTACGGTTTTGTCGCGTAAAATCGCAGAAGCAGAAACGTACAAAAATTTTAAAAAGCAGAACGCTCTTACCCTGGCTTCGATAATCATAGGGCTCGTAATTTCAGGCATTATAATCGTTATATGCTTTCTTATGCGCTCTCACCTGAATCTCATATTCAGCGACAGCAGAGCCGGCGACCTGTTTTTAATTATGTTGCCTGCGTTGATATCGTCGACTATATACTGTTCGATAAGAGCTTTCCTTATGGGGAAGAAGAAATTTTTCGCATTTTCCGCAACCGAATTGCTCGAAGAAATCTTAAAAATAGTTTTTACCGTTTTGTTTGCCACCTGTGCGGTATCGTGGATAAGCGGCGCAACTGCAATAGCCGTGGCTTTTTTGATTGCCGATTGCGTCTGCGCTTTAGCTCTCACCGTTATCTTTTTTACAAGCGGCGGAAGGCTAGCCAAACCGCAAGGCTTTCTGGAACTTACAAAATCATCGTTGCCGCTTACCACGCTCAGAATTTCAACGGGTCTGGTCGCATCTCTTACGGCAATAGTCGTACCGTTGATGCTCACTAAAAACGGACTGGATACAAGCGTTGCCACTGCTCTTTACGGCAAAGTGTCCGGCATGGCTCTTCCGCTTATTACCGCACCTACAACGATAATAAGCTCGCTTGCCATAGTCTTGCTTCCGGATATGGCAAAAGCAAACGTGCTCAGCGACAACGAAGATATAGAAAATAAATTAAGCTATTCGCTAATTTTCTGCACTTTCGTATGTTCACTGTTCTTTATCGCGTTTACCTCGCTCGGAGAAGAAATCGGTACTTTGTTCTTCGGAGATAAGGACGCGGGATATTTCGTAAAAACGTGCGCCTCGCTTATGTTCTTTATAGGCACGAATCAAACCATTACGCCGGTTTTAAACTCTTTGGGACTAGAAAACAAAACCTTAAGAAACTACGTAATAGGACTCGTTCTGTTTGTACCGTGCATTCTGTTTCTCCCTAAACTTGTCGGAATATATGCCATCGCAATAGCAAACGGCGTTATGCTTCTTACAAGTTGTATTTTAAGTTTTGCAACAATAAAAAAACGGAATATAAAAATCAAGTTCAAATTACGGAACGTATTGATAATCGCGCTCACTGCTCCGTGCATATTGCTGTCAAACTTTTTAAGAGGAATTCTGAAAAATTATCTTACTGATTTCTTCGTGATTTTGTTCTGTGCAATAATTTGTATAGGAATGTTTGCCTTGCTGATTTTTACGTTGAAAATTATGCCTGTAAATTTCTCTTTCAAAATCAAACGCAAACGTAAGGCAAATTCCGAAAAAATCGCCTGCAAAGCAAAAAAACAAAAAAAGCTGCAGCTGTCATAATGCCGCATTAAATATTGCGCCATATAATTCCTTAAAAGTTTACGTTTGAATTTTCATAATTAAATTAGTATATTTAGATTTCTATATTAAACTTTTTATATTAAGATTTTTATCAAGATTTAATTAAAGTTTTATGTTAAATCGTTTTATTGCATTGTATTAAAGCAATTATAAGCGGCGCTGAAAATTTTGCATTAGTCGTTTCCGTAGCATATCGATATGAAAACCGGTCATATTGCATCCGCCAAGACTTCAAATTGCATACGTCCGAACGATAAAATCAAAACCGTCGACTATTTTGTCGACGGTTAAAATTTTTGCATATTATTTTTATGATAAAACAAAATATAAATATGCTAAACAATTTTTTGAGATGTATTATTTTATACGTAGTACTGTTAGTCTCTATGCGACTTATGGGCAAAAGGCAGATAGGCGAACTCCAACCTTTTGAATTTGCCATAACCCTCGTGGTAGCCGACCTTGCGTGCATACCGATGCAGGATAACACGATGCCGATATTATATGGAATAATTCCGATCTTTACTTTGCTGATTTTCCATATACTGATTACGAAAATATGCGTGAAAAGCGTGCGTTTCAGACGGCTAATTAACGGCAAACCTACGGTTATAATAAATGAAGGCAAATTTAATATCGACGCTTTAAATAAGCTCGATATGAACACGAACGACGTTTTAGAAGCTCTGCGTTGCGCAGGCTATTTCAAACCGGGCGAAGTTGAATGCGCCGTTGTCGAAACGAACGGAACTGTAACCGTTTTGCCTAAATTTGCAAACGCTCCCGTAACCAATGCCGATATGAAAATTGTCGGCGGACAAAACGAATTGCCGACGACCGTAATCGTTGAAGGCG
Source organism: Christensenellales bacterium (assembly GCA_051883555.1). Lineage (GTDB taxonomy): Bacteria > Bacillota > Clostridia > Christensenellales > CAG-917 > CAG-917. Next base: position 17,437 of record JBJETY010000085.1, read on the forward strand.
TATTTCTTGAAGACAATTTAAATCAAAATTCAATGCAGGTAACTAAAGAGCAAATTCAAACTTTATTGGAAAATTTAAGACTTGAATTGAAAGACGTTTTTTTGCTATCTCTCAGTGGCGAAAACGCATTTATTCAACCGTATATCGGCGAACCGATAAACAGAAGCATAGCGGCAAAAGCGGAGGCGTAAAATGTATAAGACAATTATTGCAATAACCGTTCTCGCTCTGATAATCACAGGCGGCATTTTAGACAATATGAACGTCGATAAAGTATTCGATGAATTCGATTCGAAATTGCTCGATTTAAAAGTATTAGTCGAAGACGAAAACAAGCAAGCATCAATAAGTCTATTAAAAGAGACAACCGATTGGTGGGCAGACAAAAAAACTAAAATGGAATTTTACAGTTATTCGCAGGATTTAAGACTGATTTCGTCCTGTCTCGGAGAAACTTTAGGAAGCCTTGAATGCGACGACTTCGAAAATGCGCTTTCGAAAGTCGAATCGCTCCTTGAAATATCGGCAAACACCCGCGACCTTTTGGGGGTCAGGATTGAAAATATCGTCTGACCTTTTCGTCTAAATCTCCCGCGCCTAATATAAGCAATACGTCGTATCCGCCTTCGGCATTGAATTCCTTAAAAAACTTCAACAGCCCGTCATCGTCGCCGATATATAAACTACCGACTTTCCCGGCAAGTGTTTTGGCGTCTGCTCCGTCGGACGGAACTTCCCTGGCAGAGAAAGTTTTATATACCGCCGTATCGCACGTTTTAAGCGCACGAACAAAGTCGTCGAAAAAAGACGCAGTACGAGAATAAGTATGCGGTTGAAAGAGCGCAAAAACTTTTCCATACGTTTTTGCAACTTCAATCGTATTTTTCAATTCCGTCGGGTGGTGCGCATAATCTGAAATCACGACTGCGTTATTTAACGTCCCTAACTTTTCAAAACGTCTCTTTACGCCGCGAAACGTAGATATGGCGTCGGATATAGTTGAATTATCGATTCCGAACAGCTTTGCCGTTTCAATTGCAAAAGCGACGTTTTCCGCATTATGTTTACCTTTAAGCGGCGAAGACACCGCTACCCCCTTATAATTGAATTCAAGATTTCCGTTTTCGGAAAAACTGAGTTTTTTATTATTGCCGATAAAAACCGTATCTACGTCCACTCCTTTAAATTTCATAAATTCGGATTTCGGAATGATTAATTTACCGCCTTTCTTTATCCCTTTTGCAAATTCTTCAAACGCACGTCTATAGCTCTCGTCCGTCGGATAACAATCAGGATGGTCTCTTTCCATATTAAGTATCAACGCAACGTCCGGCTGCAACGATAAAAAACTACCCCTATATTCACAGGCTTCCGCAACGAAAACGTCATCGCCCAC
>JBJETY010000086.1:0-18388 GCA_051883555.1 Christensenellales bacterium
TATTAAGCTTACGTCTAATCATTGCATAAACCGTATCGGTGATTGGCAATGATAGAATTTCTACGATATTGTTGTGCCCTACAAATGAAGCCGTTAATAATTTAGCCAAAGAGGGTATTATAAAAAACGTGTATAATGTCGGCGATGTAATGTGCGATGCCATTATGCATTACGGACAAATGATAAAAGACGGCGACAATTCTTATTATTTTGATAGGCTTATTCCGCTTTATGGAGAAAGAAAACGTTTTGACTCATGGTATATGGCAACAATTCATAGGGCAGAAAATACCGACGATATAAGTAAAATTAAAAACATTCTCGATGCTTTTGAACAATTGGATGAAAAAGTAATTTTCCCTGTTCATCCAAGAACAAAATGTCTAGTAGATAGCTTGTTAGCAAACAATTCATATTGTAATATTTATTTTTGTGAACCTATGGGTTATATAGATATGTTATATTTTACTAAAAATGCGAAAAAAATTATTACAGATAGCGGTGGTTTGCAAAAAGAAGCATATATTCTTCATTCTCCATGTGTAACGGTTAGGGACCAGACGGAATGGGTGGAAACATTAATAGGAAATCATAATGTTTTAGCTAAGCCTTGTACGGACGATATTCTTTTGAAAGTTAATCAAACGGTTGTAGATGAGCAAAAGTATGGTAATTATTATGGAGACGGAAAGGCGGCAGAAAAGATTTTAAAAATTATAAAGGAGTACTTTTGATGAGATACGCATTGATAGGTTGTGGAAGAATATCCACCAATCATTTAAAGGCGGCTGTAAACAATAACCTTGAAATCGTTGCGGTTTGCGACATAGTTCCGCAACGAATGGAAGAGGTGCTTGCAAAACATAATTTGCAGAACGATAAAAATATAGCAAGATATACAGATTATAAGCAGATGCTTGCTGAACATGGCGATATTCAACTTTGTTCTATTGCTACTGAAAGCGGTTTGCATGCTGAAATTGCATTATATTGCATCGATAATGGTGTTAACGTAATAATAGAAAAGCCTATGGCGATGAGCATTTCCGATGCCGATGAAATTATTAAAAAGAGCGAGGCCAAAGGTGTTAAAGTTTCAGCATGTCATCAAAACCGTTTTAATATAGCCGTTCAACAGATGCGTAAGGCTTTGGAAGAGGGGAGATTCGGAAAAATTTCTCACGGTTCTATACATGTTAGGTGGAATCGTAATAGGGATTATTATGACCAGGCAAAATGGAGAGGAACTTGGGCACAAGACGGTGGAGCGTTAATGAATCAATGCATTCACGGAATTGACCTTTTGCGTTGGATGATGGGTAACGATGTGGATGAAGTATATGGCGTAACGAAACGGCAGATTCATGACTATCTCGAATGCGAAGATATCGGAATGGCGGTTATAAGATTTAAAAACGGTGCCATAGGTACAATAGAAGGAACTACAAATGTCTATCCGAAAAATCTTGAGGAAACTCTATATTTGTTCGGTGAAAATGGCACGGTTAAGCTTGGCGGAAAATCTACAAATGCTATCGATGTATGGGAGTTTGCCGACAATAGCGAGAACGATGACCAGTATAAAGGTTTTTTTGAAGAAACGACAAATGTATATGGAAACGGACATACAAGTCTTTTTGCAGATGTTATAGATGCAATTAAAAATAATCGCAAACCTTATGTTGATGCGGTTGCAGGCAAAAACGCTTTAGAAATGGTACTTGCAATTTATAAGTCGTCTTTTACGGGACAATCGGTCAAATTTCCACTTGAGAAATGTGCTTCTTTGGATTTCATAGGCGGATTTGATAAAGAATAAAAATGAAATTAGTACTTTTAACAGCAAATTATCCGTACGGTCAGGGCGGTGATAACAGTTTTATAAACAACGAGATAGAGGCATTAATGCAGCCTTTTGATGAAGTGGTGGTTGTTTCTACAGGAATCGGTGCCCTTCGTAAAGACATTCCGCAAGGTTTAAAAGTTATCAATTGTCCGATTAATGTTAAAAATCTTTTTAAAATGGTGGCTGCTGCGTTTTTATCGTTTGACAAAGATGCGAGAAAAGCACATAAAGAGCTTAAAACGCTTTATCCGAATATCGGATTTATTACACGTTTTAAACAAATTTTTAAGCATAATTATGCCTTTAAATGTATGGAAAAAACACTTATAAAAGAGTGTGCAGACGCTGACGTTGTTTATTCGTACTGGTTGTCGTCAAGGGCTTATGCATATGCACGAGTAAAAAAGGATAAGGATTATAGCAATGTATTTTTATCGAGGTCGCATCGTTTTGATTGTTATTTAAGTTGTAACGCATATTTGCCGTATCGTAATTTTATTTGTAGTGAGCTTGATGAGATAGTGTTTATATCAAATGACGGCAGAGAAGCTTTTGAATCCGAAACGTGTCCTGTTTTAGATAAGAAATGTCGTTTTTCTGTACATTATTTAGGCGTAAATAAAGATGCTGAAGAAGAGGATTATCGAATTGGTAATTCCCTTAATATAGTAACTTGCTCGGCAATTATTTCGGTCAAACGGCTAGATATCTTAATCGATGCGCTTTCTAAAATAGTTGACGTACAGATAAACTGGACACATTTTGGCGGTGGGGAGTTGACAACGGAGATTAGCGTATTAGCACATTCCCGATTGGACGACAAACCGAATATCAGTTATTGTTTTAAAGGCAGTGTGAACAATGCAACGATTTTGGAATACTATCGTAACAATAGCATCGATTTGATAATTAATACATCGGATAGTGAAGGAATACCTGTAAGTATTATGGAAGCTTTTTCTTTTGGTATACCAGCAATAACAAGAGATGTGGGCGGTTTAAGAGAAATTAACTGCGGAAATAATGACGGATATTTACTTTCTGCAAATGCCACTGCTCAAGATTTTGCTAATGCAATAACGAATTTTGCTAAGAAACCACACGAAGAAATATTGGCGAAACGGAAAGAAGTAAAAGATATTTTTAATTGTCATTTTTCTAAGCAGGCAATTAAGTCATATTGCAAAACTATTCAATCAATGTGTAAAAATTAAGATTAATATTGGACCAAAATTACTTGAATAAAAAATGTTAATATCGACGATTTTTGGAAAAGAAGATTACTGAATTATGCATAATAATTTAATGATTAAAAAAAATAAAAAAAATGGACATGCTTTCCTAATTTATTTTTGGGGATTTCCTATGATCCAATTTCCGATACTTTTATTGCCACAGCTAAGCACTTGGATAGTATTTGCATTATTACTATTCTCATGTTTATATTGGTTATATGAAATTTATGAAGCCGATCTCAATAAATTTACTTTGCAGGTTGTGGCCATTGTTATAATTTTAGCTTATTTTTTATTTAATTTTATATTCAGATACAATCATATTACCTTTGATTATTTTGTCTATTTCATTATGTATGGGCTTTTAAGTATACTTTTTTCAATGACAATAGATGATTATTATGCTTTTATCAAACAAAACTCTATATGTTCTTTATTAGTTTTCTTAGCTTATGTGTCCATACCGATTATAGGATATGATAAGTTAGGAATGGGTAATTATATGGATTTTGGGTTTGGCGTTGCATTACCTGTTTATATGAGTTTATATATTGGTAGACATGTGATTAAAGAGAAAAAATTAATCTTCTTTGAATTAATTTGTTTAATCGAACTTGTTCTTTATGCAAATAGAAGTTGTTTTTTGTCCGTTATATTTATTTGGATAATGTATTTTTTGATTTTTAAGAAAAAAAGAATTAAAGATTATGTTTTTATGTTTGCCATAATCGTTGGTTTAGCTATAATAATTAATAATTTTAAAGACATAGTCTTATGGATAAACAAAGAAGTTTTTGTAAAATACGAAATTGAATTCAGATTTTGGCAGAAAATACGTTATTTTGCAATTTCTAGTGACTGGAATAGATTGTTTAGTGGAAGAATAGAAATTTGGCAAAATGTAATTGAAATGATAAGTCAACGACCTTGGACTGGATGGGGATTAGGTTATTTTGAAAGTGTTTATGGTCATGGTTATTATGCACATAATATTGTATTAGAAATTGCAGTGGAAATTGGAATAATAGGAGCTACTATTATAGGCGTTTTGTTCTTATATATGACTGTAACGGCGTTTCGTAAAGCTGATAGAGTAAGCGCCATGGCTTTGTTGTTATTTCTCTGTCTTACTATACCAAAACTGCTTTTAAGCAATATACACTATAAAGATATAGCATTTTGGTTCTTTTTATCTATGATAATAAAGTTTAGCCAAAGTAGGGGAGTAAAAAATGAATGTATTGATAATAAGCAAATACTTTATGCCACAAATAGCCATTGCGGCAGTAAGGCCAACTAAGTTAGCAAAATTTTTATTTAAAAGTAATCATAACGTTGACCTTTTAACAACGAGCGAAAATATTGATGCGACACATTTACGAAACGTTTATACTATGCCTGCACAGACTACTTTACTTAGAAAAAATTTAGATAAAGTTCTAGAAAAAAGACGTAATAATAGTACTTACTCAAGTGAACAATCGATTATTGGTAAAAAGAACAAGATAAAAACTATAATTAAAAAATGTCTTTATAAGGTAATAACCTATTTGTCTTTTATCGCTGAGCTTGGTTGTTCACAAAAGCAATTTAAATATTTTAAAAAGAATATAGAACGGTGTATAGATTTTAATCATTATGACGTTGTTTTTTCTACTTTTTCTCCCCTGTTTACCCATTATATAGCAAGACGAATAAAAAAAAGGAAAAAAGAATTAATTTGGGTTGCTGATTTTCGTGACCCATTATTAGGTGCTGCTGTTCCGAGAATATTTAAGAGTAGATGCAAATGCATTGTTGAGAATATCACTTGTAGGGCAGACTTGGTAACTATGGTATCAAACGACGGTAGGGCGGCATATCAATTTTCAAAAAAGGCGAACGTAAAAGTTTTAAGCAACGGCTTTGATAGAGAGGATTATAATTTTGCAAGAACACCATTGGATGAAAATTTAAATTTGTGTTATGCAGGAAGTTTTTATAATGGTAGAGAGAGTCTGCTTAGAGTTTTTCAAGCTATAAAAAATTTAACATCCAGTGGAAAAATTGATAAGAACAAAATTAGAATTCATTATTTTGGCAAACAGGCTCATTATTGTTATGAGTGGGCTAATAAAACAGGTCTTAATGAACAATTAAACATTCATGGAATAGTAAGTAAAGAAGAAAGTATAAAATTCAGTATGCAGTGCGATATTAACCTTGTTTCTGTATGGAATAATAAGACTAGCCAAGGTATTATCAGTGGAAAGATTTACGAGCTTTTTGCTATGGGCAAGCCTATAATTGCCGAAATTACTGGTAATGTTCCTGAAAGCGAACTAAAAAGAATGATTGAAGCAACGGAAACTGGATATTGCTATGAAGAGGCAGTTTATCGTGGCAACGTTAAAGGGATTGAAGAATATATTTTGCAGATTTATAACGACAAAATGCAAGGTAAAACATTAAACGTCGGAAACCAATCGCAGATAGAAAATTACAATTATCGCAACATTACCGAGAAGTTGGTTGCAAATATAAAAGAATATGAACAAAATAAAGATTAAAAATAGACTGAAAAATAGTCTAAAGAAATTATTTAAAGATGGTTTTTTTTCTATCGTAATTTCGCAAGTTATTGTTAAAGCGATAAGTTTTTGTAGCTCAATTTTTTTAGCGCGAATTTTAAGCAAAGGAGATTTTGGAGTTTATTCTTATGCACAAAATTTGCTAAGTACTTTATTGTTGCTTGATGGAATAGGTACTATTTCTAGTATAATTCAACATGCCAGTGAGTCATATAAAGAACCCGGGAAACAAGCATCATATGCGTTATATGGATTTAAAATAGGGTTTACGTTTAATTCGATTTTGAGTTTGGCCTTGTTCATCTATGCATTAGTCGGAAGTTTTTCGATTGGAGGGACTGGACCGGTTTTGGCGATAATGGCTTTTCAACCTATTTTGTCATATGTTCAAAGTTTTTGTGCTTGTAATTTAAGATTTAGATTGGAAACATCTTTGTTTGCTTATACAAACATTATGGCTTCTCTATTTCACATACTGTCAATATTGTTAGGCGCTCAAATTGCAGGGGTTAAAGGAATTGCTTTTGGCCTCTATATCGGATATTTAAGTAGTATATTGTGTTACTTATATGTGTTTAAGTCTATAAAAAACATATATGAAATTAAAGCACCTTTATCAACGGTAGAGAAGAAAAGTTTTGTTAGGATGTCGCTTTCCGCAACTATAAACGATTCAATTCTTCACATGATAATGGTTGCTGATGTGTTCTTAATAGGACTTCTGATAAAAGATGAGTTAATAGTAGCTTCCTATAAAATTGCCACCACCATACCGACAGCTTTAGTTTTTATACCTGCTTCGGTAATGTTATTCTTTTATCCGTATTTTGCACGGCGCCAGAATGATTTACCATGGATTAAAAAAACATTGGCGTCAGTAGTTGGTCTCTTGGCGGTAGTTAATGGATTGATTGTAGCGCTGCTATATTTCTTGGCTCCTCAATTTATAAAGTTTATTTATGGAGAACAATATTTAGACTGTGTTGCTGCTTTTAGAATTTTATTAATTGGGTACTTGTTTACTGGGACTATAAGAACTCCGTTAGTAAATTTTTTATGGTCGCAGAAAAAGAACAATTACGTTATACTTTTGTCAGTTGCAATAGGTATTGTGAATATAGTATGCGATGTTATTTTTATCAAAGCGAAAGGTTCGATTGGAGCCGCTTATGCTACTATGTTAACATATGTGTTATCGGCAGTTTTGAGTTTAATATTGGTGATTATTCAGTTGCATGCAAAAAAGAAAGAATTGAAAAGGTTAGAAACCGATCACAAAGTTACACCCAAGCAAACATTAGGTGAATAGAATGGCTTTATTTAGCAGAAAAATTTTTAATCGAAAATATAAGATTAATTTTTAAAGATACAAATTATTTTTTATCGTTATTCGGTTTTTGCCAGAGATTATTTCTTTCAGGATTGAAAATCGCTCCTTTGATTCTGTCTTTTGCAAACGGAATTTCTTTGTTTAAATCGGCAATGAGATTCTTTGTCCACTGTCTTCTCGAATTGAAGTTAGACGGGCAGGGATTATGCACAATCGGCATATTCATTTTTTTTACGATTGTTTTAACGTCGTATTCGTCGACGTAGATAAGAGGTCTTATGAGCGTTACGCCGCTTCTGTCCATATATGAAACAGGTTGAAAAGTAGACATTCTGCCTTCGAAGAGCAAAGACATAAAAAACGTTTCGGCGACGTCGTCCGCATTGTGACCTAAGGCAAGTTTATTTGCTCCTATCCTGTTTATAACGTCGTTTAATGCCCCGCGACGCATTTTGGCGCAGAGACTGCAAGGATTAGACTCTTTACGTTCTTCGAAAACTATCTGGGCTATCTGAGTCTTTTCACGGATAAACGGGACTTCAAGTTTTTCAAGATAGGCCTTTAAATTTTCAACTTCATTTTGATCCGTATCTTTAAAACCGATATCGACGTTGACTGCCGTCAACTCAAATTTTTCGGGAGAAAACCGTTGAAATGCCTTCAGAGCTGTTACAAGGGCGATGCTGTCCTTTCCGCCCGACAAACCGACGACAATATGGTCTCCGTCGGAAATCATTTTGTAGTCGTTTATAGCCCTTCTCAATGCACTTAAAATGTTTTGTAAACCGAATGTTCCCATAGCGTTCTTATTATAATAGTTTGATTGACTTAAAGCAACAAAATAGATATAATTTATTCAGGAGAGCTTATGACAGAAACTATAGTGCAATTTTTCCAGTCATGGATGAACAACGATTATTTAACGTTGTTTTTGATTTCGATAATTCCTATTATTGAGTTGCGTGGCGCAATTATCCTTATGGGCGGGATGACGGGTATATCTAAGATAGCCGGTATGTTCGTATGCCTTGCCGGTTCCAGCATCGTGATATTTCCGCTGTTGCTTTGTTTGCGTCCGATTTTAAAAAAACTTAAAAAAACAAAATTGTTTGGTAAGATAGCCGGATTTTTCGAGGAGTTGTTTTCATCTAAAGCCAGTGGCGTAAACGAAAAAGCCGAAAAACGCAAAATATCTTCTAAAGCGTCGCCGGATACGAAAAAGTTTTTAGGGCTTACTTTGTTCGTCGGCGTTCCGCTTCCGTTTACGGGAGCATGGACGGGTAGCGGCGTCGGCGCATTTATGGATATTAAAATTTGGAAAGCCGCGCTTGCAATATTTATCGGCAATTTGTTTGCGGCAAGCGTGCTTACGTTGCTCACCGCGTTCATTCCGGTGAAATATATCGACATAGTGCTTTGGATATTCCTTGCGCTTGTTATATTGTCGCTTGTAATATCTTTCGGCGTTGCTTTGTATAAACATAAAAAAAGAACGAAACAGACGAATGGAGAAGTTCAGTCGGTCGAGAATGCGGACGGCGCAGAAAAAGTCGCCGATGCGGAAAATTTAGACGACAGCGGTCTTAAAGAAAACGTTATGCAAGATAGCGGAATAGTTGAAAGCGTATCCGAAACGAATGAAAACGCTAAAGCGAATTCTGCCGACGTCAACGGAGAGAATAATTAAAATTTTCGATAAGAATATATAACCGTAAAATTATAGATTATGGAAGAATATATAAAAAATATAGTAAGTTAAATATTACCGTAAGATAAATTTATCAAATAAATTCGGTAAGATTTTATTTTGATATATTAAAGCATACAGGGAAAGGAAAAACGAGCAAGAAAATAACAAAATAAAAAAGGCAAATCGACAAAAAATAAAAAGCAGGCAAATCGCCTGCTTTTATTTTTTATGGTTTTCTTTTTACGTTTCCTTAACGGCTTGTTAGGCTTTGCCTGCGCAACCGAGAACGTCTATAAGTTTATGGCGAACAACTTCTTTGATGTTTGCTCTTGCCGGTTTAAGATATTCTCTTGGGTCGAATTTCGAAGGGTTTTCGTTGAAGAATTTTCTGATTGTGCCGGTCATGGCAAGTCTGAGGTCTGAGTCGATGTTGATTTTACATACTGAAAGTTTTGCGGCCTCTCTCAATTGTTCTTCAGGAACGCCGATAGCGTTTGGCATTTGACCGCCGTTTTCGTTGACCATCTTTACGTATTCTTGCGGAACGCTTGACGAACCGTGCAAAACGATAGGGAAGTTAGGCAAACGCTTTGAGACCTCTTCAAGGATATCGAAACGAAGTGCAGGAGGTACCAAAATACCTTTTTCGTTTACAGTGCATTGTTCCGGTTTGAATTTGTATGCGCCGTGGCTTGTGCCGATAGCGATTGCAAGCGAATCAACGCCTGTTTTCTGAACGAATTCTTCAACTTCTTCAGGACGGGTATATGAACCGACGGCATGACTTACTTCGTCTTCTATGCCTGCAAGAGTGCCGAGTTCGCCTTCGACTACTACGCCGTGGTCGTGAGCGTATTCAACGACTTGTTTGGTGACTTTGATGTTTTCTTCAAAAGAATGAGCGGAGCCGTCAATCATAACCGAGGTGAAACCGCCGTCGATACAAGCTTTACACGTTTCGAAATCAGGACCGTGGTCGAGATGTAAAACGATTGGGATTTCCGGGCATTCGATAACTGCCGCTTCTACAAGTTTTACAAGATAGGTGTGATTTGCATATGCTCTTGCACCTTTGCTGACCTGTAAGATAACAGGAGCTTTTTCTTCTTTACAGGCTTCTGTGATAGCCTGAACTATTTCCATATTGTTTACGTTGAAAGCACCGATAGCATATCCGCCGTCGTAAGCTTTTTTAAACATTTCTTTGGATGAAACGAGTGGCATAAAAACCTCCGATAACTTTTTTTCTTTATTTTACAGCAGATTAAGAAATAATACAATTATTTTTATAAGTTTTGGATAAAATTTATAAAAATACCCTAAACGCTTTGTTTGCTGAGTTTGTATTCGTTTACTGAAATTAGCGAAGGAATGGTGTTTACAAGTGTAAGACGGCTTAAACAAAATAATGGCATAAATTCAATAAAAGCGTTGAATTTTTCGGTCGATTGATATACAATTAAGCCGAACAGGAGGCATTATGTTAACAGATATAAGACTTGAAAAATTGGCAAAAAACTTAGTAAATTATTCTTGCCGTATTAAGAAAGGCGAAAAGGTTTGGATAGATTTCAGCGGCGTGGATTATCAGCTTGTCGCTCATATCGTAAGAGAAGTTTATGCCGTCGGTGGTTATCCTTTTGTATTCATGTCGGACAACCGCATAAAGCGTGAGATATTAAAAAACTCCACGAAAGAGTATTGGGAGACGCTAGCAAAGCATGATGAAGAATTTATGTCGCAGATGGACGCATACATCGGCATCAGAGGAGGACAGAACAGTTTTGAACTCAGCGATATAACGGCAAGTCAGATGCAGGATTACAGCTCGATTTATGCGCAGAGAGTGCACCACAACATAAGGGTCAAAAAGACGAAATGGGTCATTCTCCGTTATCCTACCGAGGGGATGAGCCAGTTGTCGAAGATGAGCACGGAGAAATTTGAAGATTTTTATTTCGACGTTTGCAATCTCGATTATGCAAAAATGTCCAAGGCTATGGACCCGCTCGTCGAACTTATGAATAAGACCGACAAAGTAAGGATTGTAGCAAAAGATACCGACCTCACTTTTTCTATAAAAGGAATTCCGGCAATTAAATGTGCCGGCTTATGCAATATTCCCGACGGAGAGGTTTATACCGCACCGGTACGCGACAGCGTAAACGGAGTAATAAGTTATAACGTAGGCTCGATTGAAAACGGCACAATGTTTGAAAACGTACGCCTTGAATTTAAGGACGGAAAGATTGTTAAAGCCGACGCAAATCACAAAGAAAAGATAAACGAAGTTTTCGATACGGACGAGGGAGCAAGATACGTAGGCGAATTCGCTATCGGCGTAAATCCGTATATCAATAAGGCAATGGGCGATATCTTATTCGACGAAAAGATTGCAGGCTCTATTCACTTTACTCCGGGAGCGTGCTATGAAGACGCATGGAACGGAAACGAAAGTGCAATACATTGGGACCTTGTTCAGATTCATACGGAAGAATACGGCGGCGGTGAGATTTGGTTTGACGACAGACTTATACGCAAAAACGGACTGTTCGTTGTTCCTGAGCTTAAAAATCTGAATCCCGATTATTTAAAATAGAATCATAATAAAATTATAGAATTTATTCGGTTAAATCCGAAAGTTTGCTTTTTTAAATCCGCTTGCAAGGCAGATTTAAAAGTAAGGCTGATTATGCGTTTATTGCGTTATGCTTTTCGCCTTTTGTTTCATTTAGAGTAAAGTAGGCGTAAAAATCAGTCGGATAATATCTATCGCGGAAAAAACTTAGGCATAACGGCATAAATAAGGCATAAATTTAAAAAATAGCTGAAAATGCTTGTCTTAATCGATAAAAAATTATAGAATAGTAAAAAAAAGGAAAACATTTTTTTTGGAGGAAAAAATAAATGGCAAACGTAAAAGTAGCTATCAATGGATTCGGTAGAATCGGTCGTCTTGCATTCAGACAAATGTTCGGTGCAGCCGGCTATGAAGTAGTCGCAATCAACGACTTAACAAGCCCAAGCATGTTGGCACACCTTTTGAAGTATGATTCAACGCAAGGCAACTATGCAAACAGTCACGACGTTAAAGCAACGGAAGATTCAATCATCGTTGACGGAAAAGAAATCAAAATCTATGCAGAAAAAGACGCTGTAAACTGCCCATGGGGAAAAATCGGCGTTGACGTAGTTTTGGAATGTACAGGTTTCTACACCTCAAAGGAAAAAGCACAAGCACACATTACTGCAGGTGCTCGTAAAGTCGTTATTTCTGCTCCTGCAGGTAAGGACCTTCCAACTATCGTTTACAACGTAAACCACAAGACTTTGACAAAAGAAGACAACATCATTTCTGCAGCTTCCTGCACAACGAACTGTCTTGCACCTATGGCAAAAGCTCTTAACGACTATATGCCAATTATGTCGGGTATCATGACAACCGTTCACGCTTACACAGGCGACCAGATGCCTCTTGACGGACCACAAAGAAAGGGCGACCTTCGTCGTTCAAGAGCAGCAGCTGTAAACATCGTTCCAAACAGCACGGGCGCTGCAAAAGCTATCGGCCTTGTTATTCCTGAACTCAACGGAAAACTTATCGGTTCTGCTCAACGTGTTCCAACCCCAACCGGTTCAACGACAATTCTTGTTGCAGTAGTTAAAGGTCAGGCAACCGTTGAAGGTATCAATGCAGCTATGAAAGCAGCAGCAACGGAATCATTCGGTTACAATGAAGACCAAATCGTTTCTTCCGATATCATCGGTTCAAAATTCGGTTCAATCTTTGACGCTACTCAAACGATGGTTGCTCCTATGGAAGACGGAAATACACAAGTTCAGGTCGTTTCATGGTATGATAACGAAAACAGCTATACTTCACAAATGGTAAGAACCATTAAGTATTTTGCTGAACTTTAATCCGTTGCGAAAATATATTTCGTTAATAAAAAGAAAGAGTCAAACGACTCTTTCTTTTTTTAGTTTTGAATAATGATATTTTACCGAACGACAACGTTTTATCGGATAACAAAATTTTATTGAATGCAGTACTTTTTAAACAGCGATATTTGTTTGACGCTAATACTTTATTTAAAATAATATTTTTTTGAATAACTATATTATTGCAATGCGTCGCTTAGTTTAAAGATTTTGCGTTGTGTATTGCTATTTTGTATCGACAGATTACGCTTTTAGAATTTTTAATTTTTCATTTAAAACGGATAATAAATAAAAATATTTTTTTACAAATTTTCTCAAATTTTATTGACAAAGGAGTTTTCGTATGCTATTATCATATCAACCTACAAGGTAGGTAGGTAAAAGGAGTAAATATGATATAACTTTTAATTACGCTTGTAAGAAAGAATTTCCGATTCGGACGAATGCGTTATCGATGTTGCTGATAAAAAATAATACAAACGATTAACATATAAAGGAGATTAAAATTATGGTAAATTATAAATTCGAAACGTTACAAATACACGTCGGTCAGGAACAGCCTGACCCAACTACCGATGCAAGGGCAGTGCCTATTTACGCTACCACCTCGTACGTTTTTAAAGATTCCGCACAAGCTGCAGGCAGATTCGGTTTGACGGAGGGCGGAAATATATATACCCGTCTTATGAATCCGACAAGCGACGTTTTTGAAAAACGTATAGCGGCATTGGAAGGAGGCGCCGCAGCGCTTGCTACAGCTTCGGGCTCGGCTGCAATAACTTATGCGATTCAAAATATTGCAACCGCAGGAGACCATATCGTCTCTTCGACAAACCTTTACGGCGGCACTTACAATCTGCTTGCAAACACTTTAAAAGAACAAGGTCTTTCTACGACTTTTGTCGACCCTTCCGTTCCTGAAAATTTTGAGAAGGCAATCAAGCCAAACACTAAATTATTGTATGCCGAAACTTTGGGAAATCCGAATTCGGACGTAATCGACATAGAAGCGATTTCGGCGATTGCGCATAAAAACGGCATTCCGCTTATAGTGGATAACACGTTCGCCACTCCGTATCTTTTGAGACCGATTGAACACGGTGCCGACATAGTCGTACATTCGGCTACAAAGTTTATCGGCGGACACGGAACGGTCATGGGAGGCGTTGTGGTCGATAGCGGAAAATTCGATTGGGCGCAAAACGACAAATTCCCTGTACTTAGCAAGCCTAACCCGTCTTATCACGGTGTAGTGTTTACCGAAGCGTGCGGAAATCTTGCATATATTCTTAAATTGAGAACGACGTTAATGAGAGACCAGGGCGCAACGATTTCACCGTTCAATTCATTCTTGCTTTTGCAGGGACTCGAAACTCTTTCGTTAAGACTTGAAAGACACGTTGAGAATGCATTGAAAGTAGTAGATTTTTTGAAGAAACATCCTCAGGTGGAAAAAGTAAATCATCCTTCACTTGAAACGGGTAAGCAAAAAGAATTGTATGATAAATATTTCCCGAACGGCGCTGCGTCTATATTTACGTTTGAAGTTAAGGGCGGTGCCGAAGAGGCAAAGAAGTTCACTGAAAGTTTAAAACTTTTCAGTCTGCTTGCAAACGTTGCCGACGTTAAATCTTTGGTAATACATCCGGCGTCTACAACGCACTCGCAACTTTCCGAAGAAGAATTGCTTCATGCCGGTATTAAGCCTAACACCGTGCGTTTGTCAATCGGTACGGAACACGTTGACGATATTATCGCAGACCTCGAAGAAGGATTTGCGGCAATCAGATAAACAATAAGAAGGAGATAAAATTATGGCAAAGATATATACATCGGCAGATCAACTTGTAGGAAAGACTCCGCTTCTCGAGCTTACCCACATTGAAAAAGAATATGATTTGCAGGCAAAAATATATGCAAAACTTGAGTACTTCAATCCGGCAGGCTCGGTCAAAGACCGTATTGCAAAAGCAATGATTGAAGACGCTGAACAGCGCGGCGACCTTAAACAAGGTTCCGTAATCATTGAACCGACTTCGGGAAATACGGGTATTGGTCTTGCGGCGATTGCGGCGGCAAAGGGATATAGGATAATCATAGTTATGCCTGAAACTATGTCGGTTGAAAGAAGACAGCTGATGAAAGCGTACGGTGCGGAACTTGTATTGACTGAAGGTGCAAAAGGAATGAAAGGAGCAATTTTGAAAGCGGAAGAGCTTGCCGCGGAAATTCCTGGCAGTTTTATTCCCGGACAATTCGTCAATCCTGCAAATCCTAAAACTCATAGAGAAACGACAGGTCCGGAAATCTACGAAGATACCGACGGACAGGTAGATATTTTCGTCGCCGGCGTAGGCACAGGCGGAACGGTTACGGGTGTAGGCGAATACTTGAAGAGTAAAAAAGCGTCGGTTAAGGTGGTAGCGGTTGAACCGACTTCCAGTGCCGTACTTTCAACGGGAGTAGCCGGTTCGCACAAAATTCAAGGAATAGGTGCAGGATTTGTTCCCGACGTGCTTAATACGAAAATATATGACGAGATAATTACGGTTACTAATGAAGACGCCTTTGCAATCGGTAAACTTATCGGAAAGAAGGAAGGCGTACTTGTAGGTATATCTTCGGGCGCGGCGACGTGGGCGGCAATAGAGCTTGCAAAACGTCCGGAAAACAAAGGTAAGAATATCGTAGTCGTTTTACCGGATACGGGCGACAGATACTTATCCACAGCACTCTTCCAGGATTGATAAAACAATAAACTTTTGCCCCGCGGCTTAACCCGTGGGGCAATGGCATAAAGTGGCAACGGAATAAACGGGAATAGCATAAAGCTTATTTCCGACGGCGGGAGAGCCTGAGCGTTTCGCTTACCGGGTTACGGCGAACGTTTCCCGTAGTTTTTATCAAAGAGGACATATGACGAGAGAAGAAGCGTTTGATTTGTTGAAAGAATATAATAAAGAGCCTTTTCATATCCGTCACGCATTGACGGTGGAAGGTGTTATGAGATACTTTGCCGAAGAACTCGGATTTGGGGACGAAAAAGAATTTTGGGGAATCGTCGGACTTCTTCACGACCTCGATTTTGAGTTGTACCCAAATGAGCATTGCGTAAAAGAACAGGAGATTATGCGGGATAGGGGCATAGACGAAAGGATAATACACGCAACGGCAAGTCACGGATATGCTTTGACGGTAGATGTAAAGCCTGAACACGAAATGGAAAAGGTGCTTTATGCCGTGGACGAACTTAGCGGGCTTATAGGTGCGGTCGCTTTGATGATCCCTTCAAAAAGCGTTCAAGACCTTGAGATGAAGTCGGTCAAAAAAAAGTATATAAATCTTAAATTTGCGGCAGGTTGTTCGCGGGAAGTGATACAGCGAGGCGCGGATATGTTAGGATGGGAACTCGATGAGTTAATAGAACGCACGATTCGTGCGATGAGAACGGTAAATATTGAGGTGAAATAGTGGAAAGCGTTTATACGAAAAATGCCCCGCAGGCAGTAGGACCTTATTCTCAGGCGATTATCAGCGGTAATTTTGTTTTTACGTCCGGGCAATTGGGAATGGACAAGAACGGAACGCTTGGCAAAGATATCGTTGAACAGACGGAAACGGCTATCAAAAATCTTTCCGAAGTATTGGTTGCGGCAGACAGCAGTTTGTCGGACGTTGTTAAGACCACCTGTTTTCTTGCAGATATAAACGATTTTTCGGTTTTCAATGAGATTTACGGCAGATACTTCAGCTCTAAACCGGCAAGAAGTTTATTCGAGGCGGCGGCATTGCCAAAGGGAGCGTTGGTTGAAATCGAAGCTATTGCGCAAATACAAAACAATAAGGAGAAAGAGCTATGAAAATTTCGACAAAAGGAAGATATGCTTTGCGCGTTATGATAGATTTGGCTGAACATAACAGCGAGAATTATATTCCGCTTAAGGATATTGTTGCCAGGCAAGAAATATCACAAAAATATCTTGAGAGCATTATGAGCGATTTGTCGAAAGCCGGTATGCTTGAAGGACAACACGGAAAAGGCGGCGGATATAAATTAAATCGTGCCCCTGACCAAATCACCGTTTATGAAGTGTTGAAAACGGCGGAAGGCGATTTAGCGCCGGTTGCCTGTCTCGAAGCTATGGCTAAACCTTGTTCGCGAGCCGCCGAGTGTAAAACTCTACCTATGTGGGAAAAGTTCTATGAAATTATACGCAATTATTTTAGCAGCGTCACGCTTGCTGACTTGACGCAAAACGACGCAGACGGAAGCAATTACGTAATTTAATAAACTTTAAGAAATAAATCATATTAAATCGTTTGTTTTGAATAGACGCGGTTAATAGTTTATTGTACGACTATTGAACTAAACGTACGATAACGTGCGGAAAAAGTGAGGTTTTACGCATTGCATATTATTTGAAAATATGTTTAAAAATAAAGATTGGTAGCGTAATGAATGGCGTTTAGCGTTGACAAAAATCAAGATATGGGCAATAATATATGCGTAGAAAATAGATAAGAAGTGCGTTGCAAAAATAGCAGAAATTCTCTTGGCGAACGTTTTGCGTTTTGCGGAATATCGGTTTTGACGCACACACTTTCGTGGTCTGAATGCTTGCGGCAAAGACGGCGTTTTTTTTTAGAAAATTTTCAGGAATTTAAGTCTGAAAAATAAGACTTATCTTTGCAACGAAGCCGACGACGGCGAATGGCGGTTGGAACGAACGGTTCAACGCATACATAATTTAATTTTTAAACAAACGATGAGCGGGCAAATCTCGCACGTCGCAAAATTTATTACAAACGATAAAAGGAGCAATTATATGGAGAACAGATATGAGTTGAATAAGAATCTGGCACAAATGTTAAAGGGCGGCGTTATCATGGACGTCACGACGCCCGAACAAGCTAAAATTGCCGAAGAAGCCGGAGCTTGTGCGGTTATGGCATTGGAAAGAATACCTGCCGATATTCGTGCCGCCGGCGGCGTTTCGCGTATGAGCGATCCGAAAATGATAAAGGGTATTCAGGAAGCCGTAAGTATTCCCGTTATGGCAAAATGCCGTATAGGTCACTTTGCGGAAGCACAGATTTTGCAAGCTATAGAAATAGATTATATTGACGAGAGCGAAGTACTTTCGCCTGCAGACGATAAGTATCATATCGATAAAACAAAATTTTCCGTACCGTTTGTTTGCGGCGCAAAAGATTTGGGCGAGGCTCTTCGCAGAATAAACGAGGGCGCATCTATGATACGTACCAAAGGCGAACCAGGAACGGGAGACGTCGTGCAAGCCGTCCGTCATATGAGAATGATGCAATCGGAAATTCGCAGAATATCTTCTATGGCCGAAGACGAATTGTTTGACGTGGCAAAACAATTGCAAGTTCCTTATGACCTTGTTCTTTACGTCCACGACAATAAAAAACTTCCGGTTGTCAATTTTGCCGCCGGCGGTGTAGCTACTCCGGCTGACGCAGCACTTATGATGCAACTCGGAGCAGAAGGCGTATTTGTCGGTTCGGGTATCTTTAAATCAGGCAATCCTAAAAAACGTGCTGCGGCAATAGTAAAGGCTGTTACAAATTATACCGACGCTAAATTGCTTGCAGAACTTTCTGAAGATTTAGGAGAAGCAATGGTAGGTATCAACGAACAGGAAATTGCACTTTTGATGGCTGAAAGAGGAAAATAAAATGAAAATAGGTGTTCTTGCATTGCAGGGTGCGTTTGCCGAACACAGACGCATGCTTGCTTTGCTCGGCGTCGAA